>CAZOSI010000014.1:0-31337 GCA_964582485.1 uncultured Novosphingobium sp. | reverse complement strand
TGGGGATGATCAGCAGGAAGCCGATCAGGAACGACAGCGCGGTGATCGTGGCGATTACCCACAGGCTCTGGTCAGTCATGAAATAGCCGGTCAGGCCCAGAATCGCGATCAGCGTGCCAAGGTTGATGACATGCCGCATCGGCAACAGGATCGGCGCGCCCGACATCTTGCCGGCAAGCTTAAGGAAAGCGATGACCGAGCCAGAGAAGGTGATCGCACCGATGGCGATGCCAAGCCCCGCCTCCAGCCGCGAAACCGGGTTGATCTGGCCATCCGCGCCGAGAATGCCGAAGGCTTCGGGGTTCAGGTAGGCGGCCCAGCCAACCAGCACGGCAGCGAGGCCAACGAGGCTGTGGAACGCCGCGACGAGCTGCGGCATATCGGTCATCTTGATGCGCTTGGCGGTAAACCAGCCGATTGCCCCACCGATGGCGATGGCGGCGAGGATCTCGCCGGCAGAAATCCAATCGGATACAAAGGTATCCGAGCAAATGCCGAATGCAGCGTTTGACTTCGCAAGCGCCTCACACTCGTTCACGCCAGGCCAATGGGTGACCAAGGTCGTCACCACAGCAATCGCCATCCCGATCATCCCATAGCGGTTGCCCGCGCGGCTGGTGCCAGGGCTGGAAAGCCCACGCAGTGCCAGGATGAACAGCACGCCCGAGGCGAGATAGGCGAGCATGGCCCACGAGGGGGTCACGACATGCTGAGCAGTGGCCATCGCAGCTTGGGCATTTTCGGCATAGGCCGCCGCGCAGCCGCCGGGGATCGCATCTTCGCACATGGCCTCAGCGATCCTTCTTCTTGTACATCGCCAGCATCCGCGCGGTCACCGCGAAGCCGCCGAAGATGTTGACGCTGGCCAGCACCACCGCCAGCAGCCCCAGCCACTTCGAACTCGCCGACCCCGCCGCCGCCGCCGCAATCAGCGCACCGACGATGATCACCGAGGAGATCGCATTGGTCACCGCCATCAACGGCGTGTGCAGCGCCGGGGTGACGCTCCACACCACGTAATAGCCCACGAAGCAGGCCATCACGAAGATCGAGAGAATTGAGATGAAGTCCATTGCGCCTTGCACCTGAAAACTAGAGGAAAAATCTCATGCGTTGCCGAAAGCTCGCTCTGTCGATGTGCCCCGAACTCTCACAGCGATCCGATCAGGCCCATGGGGACAGGAACGAAACTGTACGATCCTCGAAAAGCGAGAAAGCGTGAATCGGCCGAATTGAATTTGATCGTGATCCCGCCTTTGCCCTTGCTGAGGATCGTGAAATCGACACCAAGCAGCTTGTCCCGGGCGGGCAGTTCGCTGTCCTTGAAGCCATACCAGTTTCTGTTCTGATAGGACTTTTGAGCCGGATCGTTGCTGATCTCGAAACCGAGACTGAACTTGCCAACAAAGGAATGGTTGGCGGCATAAAACAGATAGAGATATCGCGATGCCGAGATCGACTTCGGATCCAGCTCGGCAAATGGCACCGGCTGGATCGCATCAAAACGCTCCGGCAAATCCCCTTCGCCAATGAACAGGTCGCTGCGATAGGATCCGGCCAGGAAGTAGCCGTCGAACTGGCCGTCCTTGTCGCTGTCGGCAAAGCAGACCCGGGTCTGGTGCGTCACGAAGAAGTTGACCGCCCCGGCCTTCTTGACCCGGCCGAACGTGCAACCGACGGGAATGCGCGCAGTCACGCCGACCAGCTGGGTCGCGGCCGGAAAATTCGCCTCGAACTGCGGCAGCGAAATCGGACCGCCCAGCGCATAGAGCTTGCCCGGAAACAGCTTGGCGTGAAAGATCGGCCTTCCCTGGCTGATCGGCCCCGCCGGGTCAGTCAGCGCCCCCGGCTCGATATACCACTCGGTGAAATATCGCTTGCCCTGATATTGTCCGACTTGCGCCAGTGCAGCGCTGCTCGTTCCGGTCCAAGAGGCCAGCACAAGGAGGCATCCCAGCCAAGTTCGGATTGACCTCACCCCAACAGCCTCTCGTTCACAACCTTCCCGCCCTGGGTCAGCCGCACGGCATTGCCGATTTCCTCGTCCAGCACGGGGCGCCCGGCGTCCTTGTCCCAGAACGCAGAGAGGAAGTTGTAGAGGTTGCGCGCGAACAGCGCCGAGGCATCGGCGGCCAGATGCGCCGGGGTGTTCGAATAGCCCATGATCTTGACGCCGTGCTTCTCCACGACCTGATCCGGCTTTGACCCTTCGACATTGCCGCCTTGCGCCACGGCAAGATCGAAGATCACGCTGCCGGGCTTCATCGTCTTGATCTGCGCATCGCTGATCAGCCGCGGCGCGGCGCGGCCAGGGATCAGGGCGGTGGTGATGACGATGTCCTGCTTGGCGATATGGCTGCTCACCAGTTCGGCCTGGGCCTTCTGGTATTCCTCGCTCATTTCGGTGGCATAGCCGCCCGCGCCTTCGCCTTCGATCCCGGCGACGCTTTCCACGAAGATCGGTTTCGCGCCCAGCGACTGGATCTGCTCCTTGGTGGCAGAGCGCACGTCAGTGGCGGAAACCTGCGCGCCGAGCCGCCGCGCGGTGGCGATCGCCTGCAAACCGGCAACGCCCACGCCCATCACGAAAGCCTTGGCCGCGCTGACTGTTCCGGCCGCGGTCATCATCATCGGGAAAGCCCGGCCATAGAGGTTGGCCGCCTCGATCACCGCCTTGTAGCCCGACAGGTTCGACTGGCTGGAGAGGATATCCATGCTCTGCGCGCGGGTGATCCGCGGCATGAATTCCATCGCCAGCGCTTCAAAGCCGCCCTTGGCATATTCATCGACCCGCGCCCGCTGGCCGAACGGGTCAAGCCCGGCGACAATCCAGGCCCCCGGGTTGGCACCTTTCAGCGCCTTGGGGTCAGGCCCTTGCACACCCAGCACGATATCCGCGCCTTTGGCCGCGTCCTTGACCAGATCGGCCCCGGCGGCGGCATACTCTTCATCGGAGATAGCGGCCGAAAGCCCTGCCCCCGGCTGAACCGCCACGCGTGCGCCCAGCGCGATGAACTTCTTCACCGTTTCCGGGCTCGCCGCGACACGGGCTTCCCCGCCCGCGGTTTCCTTCAGGACCGCGATCCGCATCTGGCGCAACCCGCTCAGCTGACGATCATGTAGATGGTGAAGATCGTTACCAATGCGGTCACAACCGAGCCCCACTTCACCAGACCGATGAAGCCGTTGTAGGTCGATTCATGCATCTTCATGTCGTTGCCGCTTGCCATTCTGGAACCCCTGGAATGCTCTGTGTGGATTGCTGGCAGGGTCTCTATCGGGCAAATTCGCCGCGCTCAAGGGGCAAGCCGGGCAATTTGCCTCCAATCCGCAGCCTTAATCGGCTCTTTACCCAATTTGGCTATGCGGGTCCGTCACAAGTATTGGGGGCGTGCGGCAAAGACCATGGCGGAAATCGAACAGCGCTTGTTGATGCTGATCGACGATGAACCGGCGCAGAGCCGGTTGATCACCGCGCTTGCCGCGCGCGAGGGTTGGCGCACGCTGGTCGTGCGCGACAGCGAAACCGCGATCGCCACGCTCGGTACCCGCCAGGGGATGCAGCTCAACGCTATCATCCTCGATCAATGGGTTCCCGGCGATGAGGCCTGCACCCTGATCGCCGAATTGCGCAGCCGCCGCCCGGCCTTGCCGATCCTGATGCTGACCACCAGCGCTTCGCCGCTGCTTGCGGTCGAGGCGATGCGGGCCGGGGCAACCGATTATCTGGTCAAGCCGGTCGCGCCTGACCGCCTGATGCAGGCGCTGCGGATGGCGACAACCCGCGAAGCGCCGCGCGATGAACTGCAGCCGCTAACCGAAAAGATGCCGGCCACGCCCGATTTCGACGCGATGATCGGGGCGGCGCCATCGTTTCGCTCGGCTCTGGCGGTCGCCGCCAAGGCCGCGCGCAGCCACGGCCCGGTGCTGATCGAGGGTGAAAGCGGATCCGGCAAGGAAATGGTGATCCGCGCGATGCAGGCCGCCAGCCCGCGGGCCAAGCTGCCGTTCCGGCTGCTCAACGTCGGCGCAATTCCCGCCAATTCGGTGGAATCTGCGCTGTTCGGTCATGAAAAAGGCGCCTTCCCCGGCGCGTTCGATCGCCATATCGGCGCAATTCAGCATGCCGATGGTGGCACCCTGGCACTCGACGAAATCGACCGCCTGCCGCTGGCGGTGCAGCAACGCCTGCTCGATTCAATCCAGCGCGGGGATGTCCGCCCGATTGGCGCGCGCCATTCGTTCCGGGTCGATGTCCGCCTGATTGCAGCCAGCAACCTCCCACTGAAAGACATGGCCGAAAGCGGCCTTTTTCTGCGCGAACTGCTTTCCGCCCTGGCTCCGACGACCGTTCACCTTCCAGCCTTGCGTGAACGAGCCGGCGATATCCCGGCGCTGGCGCGGCACTTTCTGGCCCGCATCGGCGAGCAACCGGGGCTGCGCGCACTGGGCATCACCGACAGCGCGCTGTCGCTGCTCGCGGCCTATGACTGGCCCGGCAATGTGCGCCAGCTGCAGGCCGTGCTGTTCCGCGCCGCGGTGTTCTGCGATGGCGATGCGCTGACCGCCGACGATTTCCCGCAATTGTCCGACCTGCTGGGAAGCGATGGTGCGCAGCAAAGCCCGGTGCAGGAAGGCGTCGGGGTGATGCTCTATACCAACGATGGCAACCTGCGCCCGCTCGAGGATATCGAAGCCGACGTGATCCGCCTGGCGATCGGCCACTATCGCGGTCGGATGACCGAAGTCGCCCGCCGCCTCGGCATCGGCCGCTCAACCCTTTACCGCAAGCTCACCGAACTGGGAATTGGCGACGCGGCCTGAAGTGCCGCGTGGTCTCGACAAATCGAATTCATTAGCCCATCCCCCGTTCGGAGAACCGGGGGATCACTGAACGATGTCAGCGCCTTGTCTGAACTGCGGCAATCTTACCAAGGTAGGTCAAAGTTTCTGTCCACGTTGCGGCAGTCCAGTGCTGCATGCCACGACAACACCGATTGAGGCGGACCCGCCCTCGCCCCTTTCGCAAGTGCCAGCCAAAACGCTGATTTTCGGCGCAATCGGGCTGGTCGGCTTGTTTGTCGCCGCCTGGCTGCTCACTGCGCTGGCCAGCAAGGACGGCTCGGCTGGTACAACAGACCCTGACGCTGCAGCTTCGGCCAATCCCGATGCCCCCCGACCGCAAGAGTGGTTCGACAGCTACGCCGACACTTTCGTCAGCGCCGAAATGGAGCGACTGGTCACCGGTCCGGCGCAGAAACGCAATTTCCCTACCGTGCGCGGTTCTCGCGTGACCGGTTCGGTCGAACCTGGAACACTTGTATCAGGGCGGCTGGTCGAAGGCGGCGATGCCAACAGCAAGTGGCTCAAGACCGGAGACGGTAGCTACATCTGGGACGGCAACCTGGCTGCGCCTGAAACGATCACATCACTGGGTATGAATCGATTTCGTGCCGACATCCCGTTCAGCCGGATCGCCACTTCGTTCAAGTCAGATGGCCGCTACAGTTCGAGCGATCCTTCGTGGGAGGTCTATGCCTGCGAAATCTACACATCGCAGGATGGGCTGGTCGATGCCATGGTCATCGAAGGCAAGGTTACACGGTTTGAAACCGACAGCCCGCAGCTAACGACTGCGAACGGAGTGCGGGTCGGATCAAGCGAAGGCGATCTGCTTCGGGCCTATGGCAAAGGCAAGCTGAAGAAGGAAACCAATCCCTATGCCGGGGTCGATTACTTCTATTGGGTCGGTGGACAGCGCGGGATCAAGTTCAACGTCGAAAACGGCAAAGTCACTTTGATCACTGCGGGCAGCGAGAGTATCCGGTTTGTCGAAGGCTGCCTTTGACGGCTGGACGCAGGCTTGCCTTTGCCGCTAACGCGATGCATCATGATGCCAGGCAGTTTCGAGGAGTTTCCGCACTTGGTCCAGTGACACCGCCCCGGCGGATTTCATGACCCCCGCAGCCTGAATCGGCTGTGCTGACCAATTGCATCCGAAAGGAACTCTCATGCCCCGACTTCAGGGAAAAGTGTGCGTCATAACCGGCGCAGCGCGCGGCATTGGCCGCGGCATTGCCGATGCCTTCCATGCCGAAGGCGCCGAAGTCATCCTGACTGACATTGATCAACCCGGCGGCGCGGCTGCCGCGGCCGAGATCGGCTGCCGCTTCCGGCTGCTCGACGTGCGCGAAGAGGCGGACTGGGCCGCTCTGGCCAATACCGTCCCCGTGGCTGACGTGCTGGTAAACAATGCCGCGATCACCGGGTTCGAAGCCTCGACCGGGCCGCAGGATCCGGAACATACCAGCCTCGCTGATTGGCGCGCGGTTCATACCACCAACCTCGACGGAACCTTCCTGGGCTGCCGTTATGCGATCGGCGCGATGAAGGCCAAGGCAAAAGGATCGATCATAAACATCTCTTCGCGCTCTGGCCTGGTCGGTATCCCAGGCGCGGCGGCCTATGCCAGTTCCAAGGCAGCGGTGCGCAATCACACCAAATCGGTCGCGCTCTATTGTGCGCAGAACGGCTGGGCAATCCGCTGCAATTCGATCCATCCGGCAGCGATTCTAACCGAGATGTGGGAACCGATGCTGGGCCAGGGGCCCGATCGTTCCGAGCGGATGGCGGCCTTTGTCGCGGATACCCCGCTCAAGCGGTTCGGCCGGGTCTCCGAGGTTGCCGCGCTGGCCGTGATGCTGGCATCTGACGAGGCAGCCTATATTACTGGCAGCGAGCTCAACATCGATGGCGGACTCCTGGCCGGAGCGGCGGCAAGCCCGGGATAAATCGGCCCTGACGCTTTCAATTGCCGCCAATTCTGCCAAACTGCCCCTTGGCATTGGACAGCGGGACGGAGGGGCTATGATCCTGTGGGCAATCGTCGCGGGCGCGCTGGTTGGCTGGGCCGTGGCCGATTGGGGCAACGGCAGCATTGGCGCAATTCTCGGCGCCATGCTTGGTGCTGCGATGGGCAAATGGCTGCAGAGCGAATTTGCCGCCCAGGTGTCACGCGAAGTGCGTCAGCAGCTTGACCGTTTGCAGGAACCGCACGCTCCCAATGTCCCGCCGGCCGAACCGTCTCGCCCGGTTGAACCTGCTGCAACCCAAGCACTCCCAGCCACATCCAGCCCAGCGCAAGCAACCGAACCCGCCATGGCCCAGGCCTGGACCAAGGAACCTCCGGCCTGGCAGGAAATCGTCCGGGAAGAACCAGCCGAACCGACCCTGATCGAAAAGGCCATCCATCATACGATCGAATGGTTCACCGGCGGCAACACGATCGTCCGGGTGGGCTTGGTGGTGCTGTTCGTGGGCCTGGTGTTCCTGGCCAGGCTGGTCGCCAATGCCGGGCTGTTCCCGCTGGAGGCGCGGCTGGCGACAGTCGGACTGATCGGCGCGACGCTGCTGGCCGTCGGTTTCATCAAGCGTAACGTCCGGCCCGATTTCGCGCTACACCTGCAAGGCGGCGGGGTGGCGGTGATGTACCTGACCGTTTTTGCTGCGGCGAAAATCTATGAAGTAATGCCGCCGCTGGCTGCGTTCGGCTTTATGATCCTGATCGCCGCGCTGGGGGCGTTTCTGGCAGTCATCCAGAACTCGCGGGTCATGGCCCTTGCCTCTTTTCTGGGCGGCTATGCCGTGCCGGTGCTGCTGGGCGGCGAGGCCGAGACCCCGCTGGGGCTGTTCAGCTATATCACGATCCTGAACCTCGCAGTGATGGGGATCGCCTGGAAAAAGAGCTGGCGGCTGCTCAACCTGCTCGGCTTTTTCGCCACCTTTGGGATTGCCGCGCTGTGGGGTTCTGGCAGCTATGAAGACCGCCACTTCCTGATTTGCGAACTATTTCTGGCGCTGTCGGTGGCGATCTACCTCGCCACAGCGCTGCTTTATGCCCACAACACCCCGGGCAAGCTGGGCAATGCCGCAGATTCGACCCTGCTGTTCGGCACCGCCATGGCCGGGTTCGGCCTGCAGGCCGGGCTGGTCCATGACCGACCCTATGCTGCAGCCTGGTCTGCGCTGGTGTTCGGTGCGATTTATCTGGCGGTGGCCTGGTGGGCGATGCAACGCCGCAAGCAGGGCATGGGCCTGCTAAGCGAATGCATGCTGGCGATCGGGGTCGGCTTCGTCACCCTGGCAGTACCGCTGGCGCTCGACGTCAAATGGGTTGGCGCATCCTGGGCGCTGGAAGGCGCGGGCGCGTTCTGGGTCGGGGCGCGGCAGGCGCGGTGGATGCCGCGGGCGTTCGGGCTGCTGCTGCAAGCCCTGGGTGCAGCGCTGGCGATCAGCACGCTGGAGCCGAATGTCTCGACCATGCCGATCTTCAACAACGGCTTATTCGGCCCACTGTTGATCGCCATACCGCTGCTGTTCACAGCCTGGCTGCTGCGCCGCGAGTTGCCGCACAGCGGATCAAGCTGGGCCGAAAACTGGGAACCGGTCGAGCAAGGCCTGGCCAAGCCCTGGTTCCTCGCCGGGTTCGGCTTTGCCGCATTGGCGGCATTGCAGGAAGTGAGCCGCTCACTGCCTGCCGCAAGCAGCGAGGACTGGCCGCAACCGGTGTTCTCCGAATGGCAGGCCGCGCTGGTTGGGCTGCTGGCCCTGCTCCTGCTGATGGCTTTGGCCAACTGGTTCGGGCGCAAGCGTGACTGGGCGGTGGCGACCTGGCCTGGCCGGATCAGCATGATCCTGATCGCGCTGGCCTATCCGCCGACGCTGATCATGAGCCGGAGCGTCACCGACCTGCCCGATCTGATCGCCTGGGTCGCGGCCTTCGGAATCCATTTCCGGATGCTCCAATTGCGCGACCTGGCCCGCCTCCCCGGGCGCAGCGCGTGGGATGCGGGGATGCACACGCTGGGCGCACTGGTGCTGGCTGCGATGCTGGCCGATGCCCTGTTCCAGCTGATCGAGTCCGCTGATCTGTGGCAGACCTCGTGGGCCGGGGTGGTGTTCCTGCTCAGCGCCACCGCCGTGCTGTTCGCGCTGACCCGCTGGGCCGGACGTGCGGCCCATGGCGGCACAGAGCGCTTTGGCTGGCCGCTGCACCCCCATGCCCGGGCCTATTGGTGGCGGGCCGCAACGGTGCTGGCGGCGCTGACCTATCTCGGTGCGCTGGCGGCGGGGTGGTTTGCTGCAGGGGATGCTGCACCGCTACCCTACGTGCCGTTGCTCAACCCGATCGACCTCGCAGTGGGCCTCGCCATCGCCGCGCTGGCCTATCGCCGGCAGGTGCTGCAAAGCGCCGATCCGCAGCCGCGCCTGGCCGCCTGGATCGCCGGAAACGGTGGGCTTGGCGCGCTGGCACTGGTGGGCTTCGTGGCAATCAACGGGATCTGGGTCCGCACCGCGCACCACTTCTTGGCCGTGCCGTGGGACGATACCAAGCTTGCCAGCCCGACTGTGCTGACCGGGTTCTCAATCTTATGGACGCTGATCGCGATGGGGCTGATGCTGCTGGCCCAGCGAAAAGCGCTGCGGCTGTTGTGGCTTGTCGGAGCGGCACTGCTCGGGGTGGTCGTCGCCAAGCTGCTGTTCGTAGACATGTCACAGGCCGAAGGTATCGCCCGTATTGTCGCGTTCATCGGGGTGGGTGTACTGATGTTGCTGATCGGCTATTTCGTGCCGCTTCCGCCCCGCAAGGGCGGTGAGGAGAAGACCTGATGATTGCCCGTTTCGCGCGCCTGGCCACGATAGCCGTCGCTTACGCGAGCCTTGCCGCTTGCGGATCCGAAGAGCGGCCCGAGCCCAAGAAGGCTGACCAGTTCAGCGTCGTTCTGGCCGCTGCACCTAGCGATGAGGGCAAGCTGGGCCGGGTCATACTGCCAGCGGCAGCAATTGCCGAGATTACGCGCGCCGATCTGGGCGACGTGCGAATCTATGATGCCAAGGGCCGGACGCTGTCGATCGCGCTGGGCTATGACCGTTCTGGCCAGTCGAGCCTGGTCAAGAGCCATGACCTTCCAGCCATCCCGATCGCGGCAAGCCAAAACAGCGGAGCGGCCGTTCCGGTGGCTGTTGAAGTCAAGGCAGGTGACGCAACCGTGGCGGTCACCGCGACTGATGCCACCTCGATGGGACCAGCTCGGGTTTCGGTACTGCTCGATAGCCGGACACTGGCCTTGCCAGTGGTCGGGCTTGAGCTTGCCGCCAGTCTGCCCAAGCAGGTTCCGGTCACTTTCGCTTTGGAAACCAGCGCCGACCTCAAGATCTGGGAACCATTGGCCGAAAAGGTCCTGCTTCGGCCCGGCAATGACCCCGAAGTGCTGGGCACAGCACGGATAGCCTTGTCCGCGGTCAGCCTGAAGGACCGTTATGTCCGGGTCAGCTGGGATGCCGCAACCGACGTGACCGTGAGCGGCGCCAAGTTGTTCGAGGCGGTGGAGCGTCAGCCCGCCCGGGTTGAGCTGGAAACCAGCGGCGCCAAGCTGAGCGGCGCCCACGAACTGCGCTTCGCCCCTCAGATCGCGGTGCCAATCGCGGCGGTTAAGCTGGAAATGGCCGGGCAAGACGGGATCGTCCCGGTCGAACTGTTCGGCCGCAATGACAGGACCGAGCCCTGGGGCCTGCTCGCCCGCGGCACCCTGCGTCAAGGCGAAGGTCAGCTCAGTCTTGAGTTGTCGGGCAGCACCACCCGCGAATACCGGATTCTGGCCGATCGGCGCAGCGCTGGCTTTTCCAAAGAGCCCAGGATCAACCTGGCGGTCACCCCGATCACGTTGTTTGCCGCCTTCAACGGCGAAGGTCCGTTCAACCTTGCGGTCGGCCATCCTGACGCCAAGCCGGCCTATTTCGACCCCGCCGATCTCGGCACGACCAGCGAACTGCTGCGCGCCTGGCGTCGTGATGCCGAAGTGGCCATCGCGGGCGATGCTCCGTTGATCTTGCTGGCCCCGGCGACGCCGGAGACTCCATTCGATCCGCGCAGCATGGCGCTGTGGGCTGCCTTGCTGCTTGGCACAGGAATTTTGGGATTTGCGGCCTGGAGACTGTTCAAATCCGGTGCGAACGTTGCGACCCGAGCCAATGCCGATGGAGCGAGCAATGCAGACTAATGCCTGGGTCCTCTTTGCACTTCTGTTCAGCGCCGTGCCGCTTGCGGCCAAGCCTGCAAACACGCCTCAACCCGGAATTGAGGTTGGCCAGATTCTCAACGACACCCTGGGCAAAACCGTAAGGGGCTGGAATCATTTCCAAGGCTCGATGTATTACAAATCGGAAACTAAGGACGGGGTCACAACTTCCAAACTTGATTGCTGCATCGCGGTGTTCAGCCAAGGCAGGAGTTACATCGTCGCGCTGACCGCACCGGTAGAGCGCAAGGCCAATGGCGCGGTGATCAAAGAGAAAGTCATCGCGATCAAGCGGCTTGATGCCCGCCCGGGTGAGCTGCAAGAGGAATGCAGCCTCTATAATTTGAACCTTGGGTTGACGCTGAGAAATCCGAAAAACCGGATGGCCCGATCTGTGGTTGTCGATAACAGCGGATTTTCAGTGCTCGAATGGCGAGATTCAGCGGGCAGCTGCGCCAGCGATGGCTTGTAACGCTTAGTCCGCCAGCTGGCTGAAGTCCGTCAGCGCAGCGTCGCGCAGGCCTAGCCAGACGTTGCGGGCCTGGACAGTATCGGGGACGTCGTGGACCCGCAGCAGCTGCGCTCCGGCTTCCATGCCCTTCATCGCCAGTGCGACACTGCCGCCCAGCCGCTGGTGCGCGGGGGCCTCGTTTGAAAGCGCGCCGATCATCCGCTTGCGGCTGGCCCCCAGGAGCAAAGGCTGGCCCAGCGCGTGGAACAAAGGCAGCGCATTGAGCAGCGCGAGGTTGTCGGCCACCGACTTGCCAAAGCCGATGCCCGGATCGAGCACGATCTTCTCGCGCGCAATTCCTGCGGCCAGCGCCGCATCGCGCCGCGCAGCAAGCCAATCGAACACGTCGAGTACAACGTCGGCGTAATTGCCGTCCGAGTGCAGATCATCGCCCTCGCCCGGCGCATGCATCAGCACGACCGGTGCACCGCTGCGCGCCGCAAATTCCAGACTGCGCGGATCGTGGCGCAGCGCGGAGACATCGTTGATCACGTGCGCCCCGGCCCCCAGCGCGGCCTCCATCACCGCCGGCCGGCGAGTGTCGATGCTGATCGCCGCGCCGGCCGCCGCCAGCTTTTCGACCAGCGGGATCACGCGCTTGAGCTCGTCGCCTTCCCACACCGCAGCTGCGCCAGGCCGCGTGCTTTCGCCGCCGATGTCGATCAGCGCCGCGCCGCCTTCAAGCATGACCGAGGCATGGGCACCCGCAACTTCGGGATCGTCCATGAACTGCCCGCCATCGGAAAAGCTGTCTGGCGTGACGTTGAGGATGCCCATGACCTGCGGCTGGTCGAGCCGGATTGTGCGTTCCCCGCATTGCAGCGAGGCGTGAACGCGCTGGAGGTTGTTGATCTGCTCCTGCACCGCACCGGGCAAGCCCGGCAGCGCCGCGCGCAATTCGGGCAGCGAATAGCGGGTCCGCGCGGTGACTTTGCCGTCCACGCGCTCGATCAGTGCAAACCGGCTGGCATAGACCAGCCCACCTGCCAGCCGCAGCGCCTCGCCCGCCTCGCTTTGCGGGCTATCGGCGAGGGCAATCGGGCGAAGGTAGAAGGAATGGGTCATCTCAGCCTCGCCGTGGACCGCTTGGACCACTGTCCAATGCAGGAAAAAATACTCCGCCCGGCAGGTCCAAGACTGGGCTGCGGAATTGGGCGTGATCGATCATGGCAACGCAGTCTAGCGGGCCGCCGCCGTGTAGGACAGTCCGCAGTGGATCAGTCCTCGGTCGCCAGCAGATAGAGCTTCCGGATCGCATCAAGCGGCTTGAGTTCGCCTTCATGCTCAATGTGCCAGTAGGTCCAGCCATTGCAGCTGGGTGCGCCCTGGACCTTGGCGCCGAGGCCGTGGATCGAGCCGCTGTCTTCGCCGGCCAGCAGCGAACCATCGGCGCGGACCAGCGCCTTGATCCGGCGCTTCTTGTCGCTCAGCACCGCACCTGCATCAATCCAGCCGGTTTCGATCAGCGTGCCGAAAGCCACCTTGGGCGGAGCCTTGTGGCTCTGCATGGTGGTCAGTGCAGATTCGTCGAGCGGCAGCGCCAGATCGATCCGCTCCAGTGCGGCTTCGCGGTAAACACCCTCACGCTCGCAGCCGATCCATTCGCGGCCCAGCCGCTTGGCGACCGCGCCGGTGGTGCCGGTACCGAAGAACGGATCGAGCACCACGTCACCCTTGTTGGTGGTGGCGAGCATCACCCGGTAAAGCAGCGCCTCAGGCTTTTGCGTTGGGTGGACCTTTGTGCCGCCCTTCTTGAGCCGTTCCTGGCCCGAACAGATCGGCAGCACCCAGTCCGAACGCATCTGCAATTCGTCGTTGAGCGTCTTCATCAGACGGTAGTTGAAGGTGTACTTGGCCTTCTCCCCCATCGAGCACCAGATCAGCGTTTCGTGCGCGTTGGTAAAGCGGGTGCCTTTGAAATTGGGCATCGGGTTGGCCTTGCGCCAGACCACGTCGTTAAGGATCCAGAACCCCATGTCCTGCATCATCGCGCCAAGGCGGAAGATATTGTGATAGCTGCCGATCACCCAGATCGAGCCATTGGGCTTCAGCACCCGGCGCGCCTCGGTCAGCCACTCGCGGCTAAACTTGTCATAGGCCGCAAAGCTGTCGAACTGGTCCCAGTGATCGGTCACCGCATCAACATGGCTGCCATCGGGGCGCGACAAGTCACCGCCAAGCTGCAGGTTGTAGGGCGGATCGGCGAAAATCATGTCGACACTGTCGGTCGGCAGCGAGCGCATCGCCTCGACGCAATCGCCATCGAGGATCTGCCCCAAGGGCAAATCGGGCCGCGCGACCTCATTAGCGGCGCGCAGCCGCGCCTTTTCCCCAACCAGAAGCTGTCCCATAGTGCCTTCAAATCCCCGAAAGTTATCCACAGGGTGAGTCCTCCGGTGTCCCACGTCAAGCGGAAACTCGCTGGAATCCTAGGGATTCATGGTCACCAAATGGTTAACACAGCGCGGAACGGAACGTGACCGACACAGGATGTGGAGTCTTGGGATTCGGACGAGACTCTAGATGTGGTGGTGTGGCCTGTGGGACTCGGAACGAAAAAATCCTCCCCGGCACGGGGAGGATTTAGAGCTGCGCCACCGGCGCGAAACTCCGCCGGTGCAACGGCGTCGCCCCGTGCACCCGCAGCGCCTCCAAATGCTCGGCCGTGCCGTAACCCATGTTGCGCTCCCAGCCGTAGTGCGGATGGTCCAGCGCGGCGGCGCGCATCACCCGGTCGCGATGCTCCTTGGCCAGGATCGAGGCGGCGGAAATGCAAGGCTCAAGCCCATCCCCGCCGACAATCGCGCGAGCCGGCCAGCGCCATTCGGGCACGCGGCCGTGCGGGGTCTTGTTGCCATCGATCAGCACCTGGTGGGGTTCACAGCCCAGTTCAGCCACCAACCCGGCCACCGCACGGGTCATCGCCAGCATGGTTGCGGCGAAGATGTTGATCCGGTCGATTTCCTCGGCCTCGGCCACCCCCAGCGCCCAGCCGCAACTGGCCATGATCTGCGGTTCGAGCACCGCACGGCGCTTGGGCGAGAGCTTCTTGGAATCGTCGAGCCCCGCGGGAGCATCTGCTCCCAACACACAAGCTGCAGCCACCACCGGTCCGGCCAGCGGTCCGCGTCCAGCCTCGTCCACGCCGATGATCACCTGACCATCGGGGCACTTGGCAATTGCCGGATTGTCGCCGATATTCACCCTCATGCGCACCAAACTCCTGATCGCACTTTCGCCCCTCGTCCTGATCGCCGCAAGCTGCGGAGGCCCTGCCGCTGGGGATAGCCCGAGCAAAGTCCATAAAGTGGAGGGTCAGTTCGCGATCCAGGAACTGGGCACCTTTGAGGCACCGTGGGCCATGACAGTGCTGCCCGAGGGACAGCTGCTGGTTACCGAAAAGGCCGGCAAGCTCAAGCTGCGCAGCGCCGACGGCGCGGTTGCCGAAGTGCCCCTGCCCTTTACGGTCGATTTCGGTGGCCAGGGCGGGCTCGGTGACGTCATTGCGGCACCGGACTTTGCCAAGACGGGCAGAATTTACCTCAGCTGGGTCGAAGCCGGCGCAAACGATACCCGCGGTGCGGCGGTCGGGACTGGCATGTTAGTGATGAACGGCACAGCTCCCAAGCTTGAAAATTTCGCTGTTATCTGGCGACAAAACCCCAAAGTAACCGGCAAGGGACACTATTCGCACCGCCTGGTGGTCAGCCCGGACCGCAAACACCTCTACATCGCCTCGGGCGAGCGGCAGAAGATGCAACCGGCGCAGGACCCGAAAAGCGATCTGGGCAAGGTGATCCGCCTGCCGCTGGTTTTGTCGGGCGGACCTGGGGGCGCGCCGGAACATGTCAGCATGGGCCACCGCAACATCCTGGGCCTGCAGTTCGCCCCCGATGGCCGGTTGTGGGACCTTGAACACGGCCCGGCCGGCGGCGACGAACTCAACCTGGTCAAGCCGGGAGCCAATTACGGCTGGCCGCTGGTTTCCGAAGGGCGGCACTACAGCGGCGAATTCATCCCCCACCACGATACCCGACCCGAATTTACCGCCCCGGCGCTCTACTGGAACCCGGTGATCGCGCCGGGAGGGATGATCTTCTATTCGGGCAAGATGTGGCCTGAATGGAAAGGCCAGCTGCTGATCGGGGCGATGAACCCCACGGCGGTGGTGCGCGTCAAGATCAGCGGCGACAAGGCGACCGAGGAAGCCCGCTATCCCATGTCCAAACGGATCCGCGCGATCGCCGAAGACAAGGACGGCTCGCTGCTTGTGCTGGAGGACAAGGCAGGCGGCCGCCTGCTGCGGCTTTCGCGCAAATAGGATCGACATTCGCCCCCCTTGCCCCTAACGCGCGCGGCCTATGTCCGAGGCCACGCTTATTCCGCTCGACAATGTCGATTCCGCGTTGATCGAAGCGCTGCTCGATCGTGCGTTCGAGCCGGAACGCCGCCAGCGCACCGCCTACAGCTTGCGCGAAAGGGTGGACTGGCTGCCGGGACTGTCGTTCGCGGCGATCGATGAGGAGGACAACCTGGTCGGCACGATCCAGTGCTGGCCGGTCGCGCTGACCGATCCGGCCGGACGGCGACACCCCATGATCCTGGTCGGCCCGGTCGCCGTGCTGCCCGAGGCGCAGGGCGCGGGTTATGGCAAGGCGCTGATGACCGCCGCGATCGGCGCGCTCGATCCGCGCGCGCCTTTGCCGCAGGTGATGATCGGCGATCCCGAATACTACGGCCGCTTCTGGGGCTTCAGCGCCGAGCATACCGGCAGCTGGACCTTGCCCGGCCCGTGGGAGCCGCGGCGCCTGCTGGTACGCTGCGATAATCCGGCAGTCCTGCCCAAGGAAGGTTCGCTGGGGCCTTGGCTCGGCTAGGCCGATCTGGCATCGCGGTCGCAATGCCATACGAACCGCCACCCGACCTTGCCACGCTCAGCCTCTCAGAGATCGCCGCGCTCAGCGCTGCGCGCAAGTTGCCGCCGGTCGAGCATTGGGATCCCAAGGTCAGCGGCGACAGCCTGATGGTGATCAAGGCCGATGGCCGCTGGTTCCATGATGGTGGCGAGATCAGGCGCCCTGCCATGATCCGCGCCTTTGCCGGGCTGCTGCGGCGTGAGGCGGATGGCCAGCACTGGCTGGTCACCCCGCATGAGAAGCAGACGATCGCGGTCGAAGACGCAGCTTTCCTCGCCACCGATGTGGTGCGCACTGGCGATGCCTTGGCCTTCCGGCTCAACACCGATGAGGTGGTGCTGGCCGGGGCCGATCATCCGCTGGTGGCGCGCGGCGATGCGGAGCTGCCCGCGCTGTACCTGGCGGTGCGCCACGGCACCGAGGCGCGGATCAATCGCAGCACCTGGCTGCAACTGGTCGAATTGGCCGATGCTGACCTGACCGTCTCTAGCCAGGGCGTGCAGTTTTCCCTGGTGCCGCAATGAGCCTGAAGGACCGGCTCGCCCGCCTCCACGCCGAGGGCCACGCCGAAGCGATCGACCACCGCGACGAGGTCGATTTCGCGGCCGAAAGCCTGCGCCCCGCCGCGGTGCTCGCCGCGATTACCGAACGCCACGACCGGCCGGGGTTCCTGCTGATCCATCGCCCCTCCAACATGCGTTCGCACCCAGGCCAAGTCGCCTTCCCCGGCGGCAAGATCGATCCCGGCGAAACGCCCGAAGAAGCCGCGCTGCGCGAGGCCTACGAGGAGCTGGGAATCCACGCCCGCCACGTCCACGTGATCGGCACCAGCGATACTTACCGCACCGGCAGCGGCTACGCGATCACCCCGGTGATCGCGGTGGTCCCGCCCGATCTGGAATTAAACCCCAGCCCCACCGAAGTCGCGGCATGGTTCGAGGCCCCGGTCGACTTCGTGTTCGATTCTGCCAACCACGTCCGCCATTCAGGGTTTTGGCAAGGGCGGGAAAGAAGCTACATTGAGATCATGTGGCAGGAACACCGGATCTGGGGCGTAACCGCGGGAATCATCAGCAACCTGGCGAAACGGATCGCGTGGTGACCGTGTTACCGGCCGCCGCATGGACCAGGCGCGAAGACCTCGCCCGGCTGATCGCCGCGCTGGGAGCAAAGAACGCGCGCTATGTGGGCGGGGCGGTGCGCGATACCTTGCTGGGTGAGCCGGTGAAGGACATCGACGTGGCCACCCCGCTGGAACCGCGCGAGGTGATGCGGCGGCTGAAGGCGCAGGGAATCACCGCGATCCCGACCGGGATCGAGCACGGCACGGTCACTGCGGTGCTGCCTGAGGGCAATGTCGAGATCACCACGCTTCGGCGCGATGTCGCCACCGACGGCCGCCGCGCCACTGTGGCTTTCGCGACCGACTGGCAGGACGACGCCGCGCGCCGCGACTTCACCATCAACGCGCTCTATGCCGATCCGGCCAGCGGCGAGGTGTTCGACTATTTCGGCGGGCTGGAGGATCTGGCCGCACGGCGCGTTCGCTTCATCGGCGATGCCGGCCAGCGGATCCGCGAGGACCATTTGCGTATCCTGCGCTACTTCCGGTTTCAGGCGAGATTTGGCAGACAAGAGGCTGATCCTGAATCCGAAAGCGCCTGCGCCGAGCTGGCCGCAACGCTCAAAGGGCTATCGCGCGAGCGGGTCGGCATGGAGACGATGAACCTCCTCAGCCTGCCCGACCCCGCCCCCACCGTCGCACAGATGGCAGCGCTGGGGGTGCTCGCAGTGGTACTCCCCGAAGCCGATGTCGCCGCGCTCGCCGCGCTGGTGGCCGAGGAAGCGAAGCAGTCCATCGCCCCCGATCCCCTGCGCCGGCTGGCCGCACTGCTGCCCGCCGATGTGCCGCTGGCCGAGGCCGTGGCCAGCCGCTTTCGCTTGTCGGGTGCGCAGAAGAAGCGCCTGGCATTGGCGGCGGGGCGCAATCGCCAGCGATTGGATGCCCGCGCCCTCGCCTATCGCCTTGGCCGCGATGCCGCTCTGGACCGATTGCTGCTGGCAGGCGTCAGCGCGGCTCCGCTGGATGGCTGGGAGATTCCTGCGTTCCCGCTCAAAGGCGGCGAGATCGTCGCTCGCGGGGTCAAGGCCGGGCCGGAGGTGGCGCGGATCCTGCAAGCAGTTGAGGCTCACTGGGTGGACGAAGGATTTCCGGGACTAGACCGGATCGCGCAATTGCTCGACGCCGAGCTGGCGAAATAGGATGCTGAGCCCGGACCAGCGCGCAGCATACGAAAGTCAGGGCTATTTCCGCCTGCCCGCCATGCTGCCGGCGGACCTGCTGGCAAGACTGCGCGCGCTGTTTGACGAGCTGCTCGACCCGGACGATGCGGAGGGCAAGGTTGTGCTCGAGCAGGGTGGCAGGCGGCTGGTCACCAACCTGGGAGTGCTGTGTAACAAGGGCAACCTCGCGTGCCTCGAACTGCTGGGGTATCCGCCCATGCTGGAGCTGGCGCAAGCGATCTGCGGGCCGGATTTCTTCCTGATCCAGGAATTTGCGGTGATCAAGCATCGCGGCGACGGGGTGCCGGTGCTGTGGCACCAGGACATGGTCCATGGCCGCACAGGTGCTTGCTTTACCCTGGGCATCTACCTTGACGACGCCGACGCGGCTGACGGCGCCTTGCAGGTCGTGCCCGGTAGCCACACCAGCGGGCGCAAGATCTGTGAATTGATGCACGAGCCGTGCATCGATGTGCCGATGCGCGCCGGAGACTGGCTGATGCATGACATGATGCTGGCCCATGGCTCCGGGCCGGCCGAAGTCAATCCGCTGCGCCGCGTGATCTACTTCGAATTCCTGTCGGCCGCCCACGCGCTGGGAGAAACGATATATACGCAAGATCTGATCGAGCGCCGCACACGCCTGCTGTTCGCCGCGACCCGGCTGCACCAGATCCGCAACCCCGACACTCCACCGTTCCGCCATGACCGCCCCAACCCGGACCCTGGCGACCAGGCCAAAGAGATCGAGACGATCGTGGAAGAGATCTACAGCGCGCCAATCAACGCCCGGCCCTCAGCCTATTGCATCATGGGGACCAGCGTGTTTTCCGACTCGCTGGATGCCAAGGCATGAGCGCGCAAGTGTCCCTGGTCGATTATCTGCTCGGTCAACCGCTGATTCCGGTCGCACTCACCGCACTGCTGCTCGCTGCCCTGGGCTGGAGGCTCGAATTGAGCCATCACCGGCTGGGCAGCATGTTCCGCACTGCAGGCTATCTGGGCATGTTGACTGCCGTATCGCTGATCGTGATCGACGTGGCCCGCAGAGCGGAGCGTTCGGACGTGGCGCTTGAACTCGTTGGGCGCACCAGAGCCGAAGTTGTGGGCGGCGAGACCGTGATCCCGCTAGGCGCGGATGGCCATTTCCGGGTTGTGGCCACAATCAACGGGAAAGAACTGCCAGTCCTGATCGACACCGGTGCGACTTATACCAGCATGGAAGAAACCGCAGCCAAGCGGCTGGAAATTGGCAACAATCCAAAACGCCTGCCAGTCGAGCTTGGCACTGCCAACGGCACAATATCGGCGCGCTTCGGCCTCGCCGACGAAATTCGGCTCGGGTCGATCGAAGCCCGCAATGTCGATATCGCGATCACTCCCGATACCAACAGTGCGGTGGCAGTCATCGGCATGGACTTGTTGTCCCGCCTGGAAGGCTGGCGGGTCGAGAACGGCAACCTGATCCTAAGCCCACCGCGCAAGTAAGGCTCAGTCGAACTTGTTATCCCGCGGGAACCCGGTCGGCGGCAGCCGGCCCGCCGCGCCGCGCGCGACCTTCCACAGCCGCATGTCGCTTTCGGTCCGGGTCCGGCCGCTTTCGCCGCCCATCTTCCAGCTGAGGCCTTCTTCAAGCTTGAGCGTGGTCGCATCGGCCAGCCCGCCGTCGCGGTAGCGTTGCAGGGTCACGCCCTGGCCCTTGGCCAGCACCGGCATTTCCTCAAGGCTGAAGATCACCAGCTTGCGGTTGTCGCCCACCACGGCAACGTGGTCGTGCTCGGGCGGGATTTCGCGCACCACCGCCAGCTTGACGCCGGGCTTGGTGGTCATCACTCCCCGGCCCTTGCGGGTTTCGGCGAGCAGTTCGTCGGCTTCGGCAGCAAAGCCGCGGCCCTGGCTTCCAGCCAGCAGCAGCTGCGCCTTGGGGCGATAGACCAGCAGCGCAACGATCTCGGCCCCGGCATCGATATCGACCATGGTCCGGATCGGCTCGCCAAAGCCGCGTGCGCTGGGGAGCTTGTCGGCACCAAGCGTGTAGAACCGCCCGTTATCGCAAGCCACCAGCAGCTTGTCGGTGGTCTGCGCGTGTAGCGCGTAAGCCGCGCCATCGCCTTCCTTGAACTTGAAATCCTTGTCGAGCGCCTCGTGCCCGCTCGCCCCGCGGATCCAGCCCTTTGCCGAGAGGATCACCGTAACCGGCGCCTTCTCGATCATCGCGTCCATGCTGAATTCAACCGTCGGCGTGGCTTCGGCAATGGTGGTGCGGCGGCGGCCCAGCAGGGTGTCTTCGGCGTAGTCCTTGCGCAGGCTGGCCAAATCACGCTTGAGCCGGGTGCGCTGGCGGGCCGGGCTGTCGAGCAGTTTCTCCAGCTCGTCCTTTTCGGCCAGCAGGTCATCACGCTCGCGCCGCAGTTCCATTTCCTCAAGCTTGCGCAAAGAGCGCAGCCGCATGTTGAGGATCGCTTCGGCCTGGCGGTCGGTCAGCTCGAATTCGACCATCATCACCGGCTTCGGTTCGTCCTCAGTGCGGATGATTTCGATGATCCGGTCGAGGTTGAGGTAAGCGATGATGTAACCGCCCAGCAGCTCGAGCCGACCCGCGATCTTCTCGAGCCGGTGCTGGGTGCGGCGCAGCAGGATGTCGATCTGGGCGATCACCCATTCCTGCAGCAGCAGCTTCAGCCCCATCACTCCCGGCGTGCGCTTTGCATCGAGCACGTTGAGGTTTAGGTTGAAGCGGGTTTCCAGGTCGGTCAGCTTGAACAACGATTCCTTGAGCAGTTCGGGATCGACGTTGCGGCTCTTGGGTACGAAAACCAGACGGATCTGCTCGTCGCTCTCGTCGCGGATGTCTTCCAGGATCGGCAGTTTCTTGTCCGCGATCAGCTGGGCGACCTGCTCGATCAGCTTGCCCTTCTGCAGCATGTAGGGGATCTCGCTGATCACCAGCTGCCATTGGCCCCCGCTCAGCTTTTCAATCCCCGTGGCTTCCCACGAACCATTGGCTTCACGCCCGGTCGAGAACCTCCCGCGCAGCCGCATCGCGCCCCGCCCGGTCTCATAAGCCGCGCTGATCGTTGCAGCGCTTTCGACCACTACCCCGCCGGTCGGAAAGTCCGGACCGCGGAAGTGCTGCATCAGCTCGGAATGCTCAACCGTCGGATTGTCGATCAGCAGCAGGGTCGCGTCGATGATCTCGGCAACGTTGTGGCTCGGGATGTTGGTAGCCATGCCCACCGCGATCCCGCTGGAGCCGTTGGCGAGCAGGTTGGGGAACAACCCGGGAAAGATCTCGGGCTCTTCCTCTTCGCCGTTGTAGGTTGGGATGAAGGTGACCGTGCCTTCGTCCAGCCCGGCCATCAGCTGTATCGCGGTCTTGGTCAGGCGAGCTTCGGTATAGCGATAGGCTGCAGCGTTATCACCGTCGATGTTGCCGAAATTGCCCTGCCCTTCGACCAGCGGATAGCGCAGGCTGAAATCCTGCGCGAGGCGGACCATCGCGTCATAGACCGACTGGTCACCGTGCGGGTGATACTTGCCGATCACGTCGCCGACCACGCGGGCGCTCTTCTTGAAAGCATCCCCTGGATTGAGCTTCAACTGCCGCATCGCCCACAGCAGGCGTCGGTGGACCGGCTTTAGCCCGTCGCGCAGATCGGGCAGCGACCGTGCGGTGATCGTCGAGAGGGCATAGACAAGGTAGCGCTCCGACAGCGCCGAATCGAATGGCGCGTCGATAATCGAGTCAAACGGATCGGGTTCGGCAGTCGGGTCGGTGGTCATTGTGGCGCCGCCCTAGCAGGGGGCGATTCCAATCGCCAAGGGCTAGCGCCGCTGCATATCGCGGCTTTCCCCCGGAATCCGCACTTCCAGCCCGTCCAGCTCCGCGCTCAGTTCGATCTGGCATGACAGGCGGCTGGTGCGGGTGACCCCGGCAGCAAGGTCGAGCATGTCTTCTTCGTCCTCGCTGGCCCGGGGGAGCCGCGCGAACCAGTCCTTTGCCACCACCACATGGCAGGTCGAACAGGCCATTTGTCCTTCGCAGGTGCCCTCAAGCGGCATTCCGGCGGCCTGCCCGACTGCAAGCAGCCGGTCGCCGGGCTTGCCCTCGGCCGTGGTCCGATCGCCGTTAGAACTGATGAAGACGACCTTGACCATCATACCCCCTGCGCCGTGGCCGCCGCTTCGATCGCGCGGCAGGCCGTTTCGACTTCTTCGGCAGTTGTATAGCGCCCGAAACCCAGACGGATCGAGTTCCGTGCTTCTTTGGCCCCAAGCCCGATCGCGCTGAGCACCCGGCTGGGCGCTCCTGTGCCGCTGCCGCAGGCCGATCCGGCCGAAAAGGCGATCGTCCGGCAATCGCTGAGCAGCCGCGGAAAATTGAGCCCGTCGAGGCGCAGGTTGAGGTTGCCCGGCCAACGCGCGGTCTCGCTGCCGTTGACTGTCCAGCGTGAGAGGATCGAGCGGGCAAGTTCGGCCAGGCCCGCCAAGTGCTGAAAATCAGTGTCGATCCGCTCCTTCGCCAGCGCAGCCGCCGCGCCGAAACCGGCGCACAGCGCGGGGCTGAGCGTGCCCGAGCGCAAGCCGCCTTCCTGCCCGCCGCCTTCGATCAGCGCAGCGATCTTTACCCCGTCGCGCACCCACAGCGCGCCGATCCCCTTGGGGCCATATAGCTTGTGCGCGGTGATCGCGATCAGGTCCGCGCCTTCGGGCGGAGCGAGCTTGCCCGCGCCCTGCACCGCATCGCACAGGAACAGCGCGCCCTGCTCATGCGCCCGCTCGGCCAGGCGCTGGACCGGCTGGACCGTGCCGATCTCATTGTTGACCTGCATCACCGCGACCAGCCCGGTACCCTCGGCGATCTCTACCTCGGGATCGACCAGCCCGTCAGGGCTGACCGGCAGCTCCTGCACCGGAACGCCCGTCGCCAGGGCGGCGTTGACCACGGCGGAATGCTCGATTGCGGAATAGGCGATCGGCCCGCGCGGTACTGAACGGATCGCCTGGTTGAGCGCCTCGGTCGCGCCACTGGTGAAGATCACCCGGCCCCCCTTGGGCAAGAGACCCGCCACCTGTTCGCGCGCCACTTCGACTGCGGCTGCGGCGCCCCGGCCGGCCCGGTGCATTGAGTGCGGATTGGCAAAACCCATGCTCTCCGGCCCGGCCAGCCACGGCAGCATCGCCGCGCGCGCCTCGGGCGCGAGCGGGGTAGTTGCCTGATGGTCAAGATATATGAAATCGGCGGGCATGTTCGCAATCGTTGCTTTTCGGACCTTCGCATCTATATAGCGCCTGCTTCCCGATCCTAGCCCAAAGCGGTCCGGCATCCCGATAATTCAGGGCGCCGCGCCACGGGCCAAGCAAGAACAGGCGAATCGCAATGCCCGCAGTGATCTTTCCCGGACCCGAAGGCCGCCTTGAAGGCCGTTTCCAGCCGGCCAGCCGCAGCCGCGCGCCGGTCGCGATGATCCTCCATCCGCACCCGCAGGCCGGAGGCACGATGAACGAGCGGATCACGCAGCATCTCTACAAAACCTTCGCCAACCGCGGCTTCGCCACGCTGCGCTTCAACTTTCGCGGCGTCGGTCGCAGCCAGGGCAGTTTTGACAACGGCATCGGCGAACTGAGCGACGCCGCTGCTGCGCTCGATTGGGTTCAGTCGATCCACCCTGAAGCCAGCACCACCTGGATCGCCGGCAGCAGCTTTGGCGCGCTGATCGGGATGCAACTCCTCATGCGCCGACCGGAAATCCGCGGCTTCATCTCGGTCGCCCCGCCGGCCAACATGTACGATTTCAGCTTCCTTGCCCCCTGCCCCAGCTCAGGCATCATCATCCAGGGCGCGGCTGATACGGTGGTTACTCCGAACTCGGTCCAGAAGCTGGTCGACAAACTGCGCACCCAGAAGCACATCACGATCCATCACGAGGAAATTCCCCGGGCCAACCATTTCTTCGAAAACGAAATGCCGGACCTGATGCGCTCGGTCGACAACTACCTCGACATGCGCCTGTCACCTGACTGCCCGATCCGCTGAGCCTGGCCTAGCCGGGCGCCCGATCGACCGGGGCTACCCCGCTGGCATCGGGCACGATCCACAGCGCAATGTTGCCGGCGACGACCGCCGCCAGCACCAGCATCAGCACGACCTGTTTGGTCCGCCCGCCCCGCCGCCATAGCGCAAATGCGCCAAGCAGCAGGGCGATGACGGCCAGCATCAGGATCGAAAGGATCGTATCGACCCCCATCAGCGCGCCAGTTTTCCAGCCATGCCGATGATGTCATCCAGCGGGTTGCCATCGTTGTTCATGTCGATCAGCGAACCGAGCCCGCCAAGCATGCCGCCGCCCGATGCCGGAGCCGCCTGCTGGCCGCCGCCCAGCACCGCGCCAAGGATCGAGCCTAGCATGCCGCCGCCACCTTGCGCTTCGCCCTGGCCTCCGGCCCGCGACGACAGGTATCCGCCAACCAGCATCGCCAGGATCGGCAGCATCTTCTTGAGCAGTTCAGGATCGATCCCGGTCTGGCCAGCGGCATGCCCCGCCACAGTGCGGCTGACATCCTTCGAACCAAAGATCTGGCCAAGGATATCGTTGCCCTTGGCAACATCGGTTTCCTGAGGACCGAGCACGTTGTCGGCCAAGCCCGCCCCGCCCAGGCCGCCGAGCATGCCGATCAGGCTGCCAAGGCCGCCCTCGCCGCCGCCGGCCGCGTCGCTTTGCTTCTGGAAGCCCCCGACCACCGCCGGAAGCAGCGCCCCGGCCCCGGCGCGGGCCATTTCAGGAGAAATGCCTAGTTGGCCCGCGATTGCTTCAATCCCGCCACTGGCATTGAGCATATCCATCATATCCATGTGCGATTCTCCAAGAGGATTCGTCTGTCGCCAGCTTAGCGCCAAGTCGTTCGCAGACCAGCAAATTGACTCGGCGGGCAACCCGCCGCAGGTTGTTGCATATGAACCAGATCAGCTTTTCCCGCCGCCAGACCCTTGCCCTGTTCGGGGCCGGAACGGCCTCCCTGGCCCTCGGTGGCTGTCAGCGCGCGCTCAGCACCCCGCCCGCGCCCGATGCTGCGACCTATCTTGACCAGCTGGCCTGGCAGATGGTCGCTCTTAATCCGGAAGGTGCGACCTCGCTGGGGATCGACAAGGGCGAGCACGCGGGCCTGCGCTCGAGGTTGGGCGACCGGTCGACTGCCGGACAGGCCAAGATCGCCGCGCTGCTGCGCGAAGGTCTGAACCAGATCGACAAGATCGATCCCGGCCCGCTCGATCCGGCAACGCGGACCAGCCTGGCGGTGGTCAAAAGCGCCTTCTCGGTTTCGCTCGACGGCTTTGCCCTGCCCTATGGCGATGTCGCTGTCGGCGGCTGGCGCAATACGCCCTATGTGGTGATCCAGAATGTCGGAGCCTATCTGGATATCCCGCGCTTCCTCGATTCCGAGCACCCGGCCGGGGCGGACGATGCGGACGCAGCTTCCTATCTGGCACGTCTGCATCAGTTTCCCGCTGTCCTCGATGGGGAGCTTGAACGGATTATCTCGGCCCGGCGAAAGGGAATGGTCCCGCCCGCCTTTCTGCTCGACAAAACCCTGGCCCAGCTCGACCGGACGATCGCCGACGCCCGCAATGACGGCGGCGGGCTCTATAGAGGCTGGCAGCGGCGCGCTGCGTTGATTGTCCAAAATGGCTCAGGAATCCATGGGGTCGCGGTCCGCCAACTCATCGCCGAGACCATTGTCCCGGCGCTCGAGCGGCAACGTGCCGAGATCGCGGCCCAGCGCGCCCTTGCAACGTCTGACGCCGGACTCTGGGCGCGGCCGCATGGCGACGAGTTCTACGCCTGGGCCTTGCGCGCGAGCACCACCACCCGCCGCAGTCCGGATGAAGTCCATGCTCTGGGGCTTGATGCACTGAAACAGCTGCACGGCCGGATGGATCCGATCCTGCGCGGGCTGGGCTATACCAGCGGCACGGTGGGAGAACGGATGACCGCTCTGGGCAAGGACCCGCGTTTCCAGTTCAGCAACGATGACAAGGGCCGCGCTGAAATCATCGCGCTGATGCAATCGAAGGTCGATTTCATGCGCGGCCAGGCACCCCGCGCTTTCCGCAACCCGGTGCGCGGCAACCTGGAGATTCGCCGTCTGCCCCCGGCCGAGGAAAGCGGCGCACCGGGCGCCTATGGCGGAGCCGGATCGATCGACGGGACGGTCCCCGGAAAAATCTGGCTCAACCTGTCCACCACCGATCTGCACAGCCGCTATTCGATCCCAACCCTGGCCTTCCATGAAGGCATTTTTGGCCATGTCTGGCAGGGCGAATATGCCAATCGCCTGCCGCTGATCCGCACGCTGCTGGCGTTCAACGCCTATTCCGAAGGCTGGGCGCTCTATTCGGAAACGCTCGGCGACGAGCTTGGGGTCTATGACGGCGATCCGGTCGGCCAGCTTGGCTATCTGCAATCGATCGCCTTCCGCGCTTGCCGCCTGGTGGTCGATACCGGGCTCCACGCCAAGCGCTGGACCCGCGAGCAAGCGGTTGACTGGTTCGCCACAACCAACGGATCGGGCCGCGCCGAGGTGTCTTCCGAAGTCGATCGCTATTGCTCATGGCCGGGCCAGGCCTGCGGCTACAAGATGGGTCACAGCGAGATCCTGGCGCTGCGCGACAAGGCGCGCGGGGCGCTGGGCGGCAAGTATGACCTGCGCGATTTCAACCATGCAGTGGTCGGCGGCGGCAATGTGCCGCTCGATGTGCTTGGCCAGAACGTCGATCACTATATCGCGGCGACCAAAGGATAAATTCAGGTTCGCGGCCCGCCGCAACGTGCTAGTCTGCGTGGCAGCAGGGGGAACCACGGTTCCGCGAGTCGCAACGCACAAACAGGAGCTTACAGATGTCATTCTTCAGCAAGATCAAGGACGCGATCTTCGGCAAAAAGGCCGAAGCCGCTACGCCGCCCGCCGATGCCCCGGCGATCCCGATGGCCGAGGCTGCACCCGCACCGGTAGCGGTCGATGTCGAAGCCGTGCTCAGCGGTATGGCTGGGGCTGACGGCTTCAATTGGCAGAGCTCGATCGTTGACCTGATGAAGCTGGTCGGGATCGATGCCAGTTATGAAAACCGCAAGGCATTGGCGCACGAGCTCGGCGATGCCGACTATTCGGGCAGCGCCGAGGAAAACATCGCGCTGCACAAGGCGGTGATGAAGGGCCTGGCCGAAAACGGCGGCCGGGTTCCGGCGAGCATGCTCGACTGAGCAGGTCGGCAACTAAACAAAAAGGGCTCCAGACCATGCGGTCCGGAGCCCTTTTTTTTATTGGCGTAGCTGAACCGGCGCAGTTCAGATCAGGAGGCTTCCCAAGCCCGCACCCAGTCCACCTCCATGGCCACTTCACCGCGGACAATCTTGTCGACGCTTGCTTGTGGCAGGCCGAAATAGGGCGTTGTTACGGCGTTGACGGCATTGGGATAGCCGCCGCCCAGTGCGAAATTCAGGATCAGGTATTGCCGCCGATCAAAGCGCCAGGCCCCATAGGACTGAACCATGGCGCGGGTCACGCGGTAGTATTCCCGGCCGTCGACTGAAAACACAATCGTATCAACGGTGCGCTCGACAGAGTAGGTGTGCCAGCCGGTCACGTCCTGACCCGCCGGAAAATCGTACCGCTTGACCAGTGGAGTGGTGCCGGAATAGCCGGGGCCATGGATCGCCGCGTTGGTCCAGCTCTTGTCACCGACATTTTCCATGATGTCGATTTCGCCGCAGTCCGGCCAATTGCCATATCCGAGCAGCCAGAATGCCGGCCACACGCCGGTTGCATCGGGCATGCGGATCCGGGCTTCAACCCTGCCGTACTGGAAATCGAACTTCTCGCTGGTGTTGATCCGGCCCGAAACAAAATCGGTCCTGCGCCCGCTGGGCGTCATGTACCCCGGCTTGTAGACCGGCCGCAGCATCAGCGCCCCGCCGTCCGCTCCGGCCGGCGTGGTGATGCTGATGGTCTCGGCGCTGTCGACATAGGCCTGAACTTCATTGTTGACCCAGAAGGCCGGCCCCTCGACGTTCCAAATGTCGCGATCCAATGCCGGCTTGTTGAACTCATCTGCGAAGACCAGTCGCAGACCTGGCGTGGGCGTAGGGGTTGGGGTTGGGGTTGGGGTAGGCGCGGGGCCGGGACTCGGTGTTGGATTGGGCGCCGGTTGGCTTGTGTCGCCGTCTTCACCGCAACCGGCAACCATTGCGGCCAAGGCCAGCGCTATGCCAAATCTGATCGCTGCCATGCTGCGCCCCTTCCCAACAAACGATTGTGAACGTTCACAGCGTCTATAGGCGCGTGGTCACAGCGTTACAAGCGCAGCGGCCTTTCGCTATACCGCCGAGCGTCGCAGCGAGAACCAAACCAGCGGGGGGATTAGCAGTTCCAGCGCTCCCAGGAATGCAAACATCGGTCCGGGCGAGCCAACCGCCACTGCCGAGACAATCCGCGCGATACCGCCTGCGAAGAACACGGCCTGCATCGCCAGAACCATGCTGCCACGCCGCGCCAAGTCGCGCGCCGCCCAGATATGCGCCAGGCCGAAGCCCAGGAACAGCGTGGCGTAGAACCGGTCCTCGCTGTCCATCACCGCGTTGACCGGAACCGAAACCGGGATCGAGGCCGGGCCGAACGCGATGTGCACCAGCGCAATGCCGGTGCACACCGCTCCGAACAGGATCAGGAACCAGCGCAGCACGCCCTGGCCTGCGCCTACTTCTTGCCGAACAGCCCGCTGGCCATCCCGGCGATATCGTCAAGCGGGTTGCCGTCGCCATCGCGGTCAAGCATGCCTGCGAGGCCCGACAGCGCCGAATTGCCCTTGAGCATTTCCGAGAGCTTGCCGAGCCCGCCCTCGCCGCCCAGTTGCTCGGCCATCTGGCTCAGCGTCGAGGGATCGAGCCCGGTCTTGGCCGCCGCGCCTTCGATCGTGTCGCCCGGTTCGGCGTGGCTTTGACCTAGCGCAGCCACCGCCTTTTCAGCCATTTCCTTGGGCAGGCCGAACTTTTCGGCGAGCCCGCCGATGTCCGCACCGCCCAGTTGGCCCATAATTCCGTCAAGCATTCCCATGATTTGCGACTCCATGCTGTGAAGCGGAGAACATGAACCTTTGCTCTTGCCCCGCCAAGTCAAATTGGCGCGAGATCGGGCTCAACCCAGCCCCGCCGCGCGGGCACCGAAAACAGCAATTCGCGTGAGTAGAACCTGAACGGCCAATCGCGCGGAGCCATCTCGCTGGCCAGCAGCGCGTTGACTTTGGCCAGCAAGCCATCGGCTTCGCAGGTACCCAGGAACCGGCGCACGCCAATGATGTAGAGCTGGGTCAGGGTCTCGTGATAGCCCTGCGTGTCGTCGTTCACCCCGCCAACTGTCTCGTTGTAGCTGCGGATGATGCCGGGCAGCTGCGTTTCCAAAGCAATATCGCCGCGCTCAAGAACCAGCCAGGCGCAGGCGGCCAGGTGCGCCTCGTGGGTCCACTCGGGTTTGGGCAAAGTGCGTGCCAGTAAACCTTCGCCGACGTGGCGAATGGCTGCTGCGCTCTCAAACAGTCGAATTGTGTAGTCGGTCATGATCAGGAAACTCCCGGGTCATTGGTGACCCGGGGTTTCCGGGTCAATCAGGCGGCCTTGGGGGCCGAATCGAGTACGCTTTGGTCGACGTAGTCGGTGAATTGCGCGAAGTTCTGGACGAACTTGCCGACCAGTTCCTGCGCGTTCTGGTCATAGGCATCGCCGTCAGCCCAGGCCGCGCGCGGATCGAGCAGCTTGGCATCGACGCCCGGCACCGCAACCGGCACTTCGAACCCGAAGTTCGGGTCCTTCTTGAACTCGGCATTGTTGAGGCTGCCGTCGAGCGCAGCGTTGAGCAGCGCGCGGGTGGCCTTGATCGGCATGCGCTTGATGCCGGGCTCGGTCGCCTTGCCGCCGCTCCAGCCGGTGTTGACCAGCCAGCACTGCGCCCCGCCCTCGGCGATCCGCTTCTTGAGCAGGTTGCCGTAAACGCTGGGATGGCGCGGCATGAAGGCAGCGCCGAAACAGGTGCTGAAGGTTGCCTCAGGCTCGGTCACACCGATCTCGGTGCCGGCGACCTTGGCGGTGTAGCCCGACAGGAAGTGGTACATCGCCTGGTCCGGGGTCAGCCGCGCGATCGGGGGCAGCACGCCAAAGGCATCGGCGGTCAGCAGAATAATGTTCGATGGCGGGGGGCCGAGGTTTTCTGAACTGGTGTTGGGGATGAACTCGATCGGGTAGGCGCCGCGGGTGTTCTCGGTCTTGCTGGCGTCGGTGAAGTCCAGCTCGCGCGTGGCATCGTCCATCGCCACGTTCTCAAGGATCGTGCCGAACATCTTTGTGGTGGCGTAGATCTCGGGCTCGCCTTCAGCCGAGAGGTTGATCATCTTGGCGTAGCAACCGCCTTCGAAGTTGAACACCGCGGTATCCGACCAGCCGTGCTCGTCATCGCCGATCAGCGTGCGGCTGGCATCGGCCGACAGCGTGGTCTTGCCGGTGC
>CAZOSI010000013.1:17519-31617 GCA_964582485.1 uncultured Novosphingobium sp. | reverse complement strand
TGCTGCTGCAGGGCGGGGCGATTCACCTGGCGGGTGAGGTCAAGGCGCGCGGCGCGGCGCGGCGGGCGCGGTCGGACTGGATGAAGATCGAGCAGCAGCGCGGGATCTCGGTCACTTCCAGCGTGATGACCTTCGAGCGCGACGGGGTGACCTTCAACCTGCTCGACACCCCGGGCCACGAGGACTTCTCGGAAGACACCTATCGCACGCTGACCGCGGTCGATTCGGCGATCATGGTGATCGATGCCGCCAAGGGGATCGAGCCGCAGACCCGCAAGCTGTTCGAGGTCTGCCGGCTGCGCTCGGTCCCGATCATCACTTTCGTCAACAAGGTCGACCGCGAGGGGCGCTCGGTGTTCGAGACGCTTGACGAGGTGGCCGATGCGCTGGCGCTCGATGTGGTGCCGATGTCGTGGCCGATTGGCCTCGGCGGCGAATTCAAGGGCGTGCTCGATTTTGCGACCGGCCAGATCGCCCGGCCCGAAGGCGACAGCCGCGAATTCCTCGGCAAACGCGATCCGGTGACGGCCGACAATGTGCCCATCGATATCGCCGACGAGATCGAATTGGCCCGCGGCGGTTATCCCGAATTCGACCTCGAAGCTTATCGCCACGGCGATCTGACCCCGGTCTATTTCGGCTCGGCGCTCAAGAACTTCGGGGTGGCCGAACTGATCGACGCGATCGCCCGCTACGCCCCGCCGCCGCGCCCGCAGCCGAGCGATGCCGGTGAAATTTCACCCGATGGCAAGGAGGTCACCGGGTTCATCTTCAAGGTCCAGGCCAATATGGACCCGATGCACCGGGACCGGATCGCGTTCATGCGGATGGTCTCGGGCACCTTCAAGCGCGGGATGAAGCTGACCCCGTCGGGCAGCGGCAAGCCGGTCGCGATCCATTCGCCGATCCTGTTCTTTGCCCAGGACCGCGAGATTGCCGACAGCGCCGAGGCCGGCGATATCATCGGCATTCCCAACCACGGCACGCTGCGGGTGGGGGATACGCTCAGCGAAAGCAACAAGGTCCGCTTCACCGGCCTGCCCAACTTCGCGCCCGAAATCCTCCGTCGGGTCCAGCTCAAGGATCCGACCAAGACCAAGCAGCTCAGGAAAGCGCTCGATGACCTCAGCGAAGAGGGCGTGATCCAGGTGTTCTATCCCGAGATTGGCGGGCAGTGGATCGTCGGGGTGGTCGGCCAGCTGCAATTGGAAGTGCTGATCTCGCGGCTGGAGGCGGAATACAAGGTCGAGGCCATGCTCGAAGCCGCGCCGTTCGATACCGCGCGCTGGCTAAAGGGGCCGGCAGCCGCGCTGGGCCAGTTCGCGGATTTCAACAAGTCAAACCTCGCCAGGGACCGCGATGGCGACCCGGTGTTCATGGCCCGCAGTTCGTGGGATGTCAGCTACCAGCAGGAGCGCAATCCGGAGCTGGTGTTTTCGGCGACGAAGGAAAGGTAGGGGTTCGCGCAGAGATCGCAGAGGAAGGGAAGGGCGCAAAGATGTCCTGCCTGCGGCGAAGCCGCTCCAAATTCTGATCGATCGTTTGGCTGAACCCTCTGAATGAAAAGCGGCTTCGCCGCTGGCGCAACATCTTTGCGTCTTCACTTTCTTCTTTGCGCTCTCTGCGCGAACCCTTTTCAACCCTTGCCCCAATCCCAAGGCCCGCTTAGCCTCACATCCATGGACTTCACCGACCACCTCACCCCCGATCACGAAGCGATGATCGCCAAGCAGGCGATCTTCTTCACCGCCACCGCCGCCGCCGAAGGCCGGATCAACCTTAGCCCCAAGGGCCTGGCTGATACCTTCAAGGTGCTCGGACCCAACCGGGTCGCCTATCTTGACCTTGGCGGATCGGGCAACGAGACCCACGCACACTTGGCGGCCGATGGCCGGATCACGATCATGATGTGCAATTTCGAACAACCTGCACTGATCCTGCGGATCTATGGCCAAGGCCGTCCGGTGCTGCCGCAGGATTCGGAATGGGCGGAGCTGGCGGCGCATTTCACGTTGCTGCCTGGCACCCGCCAGATCTTCGACATCGCGGTGGATTCGGTCCAGACCTCGTGCGGCTGGGGGGTGCCGGTGATGCACCTCGACAAGGAACGCGAGACGCTACCCAAGTATCATGCCCAGTCCGATCCGGAGAAGTGGCTGGCCAAGGTCGGCGGGCGCACCTCCAGCATCGACGGCCTGCCGACCCGCGCGACTGACCGGTATATTGCCGGGAGCTGATGCAGCTAACCTTCGCCAGCTACAACATCCACAAGGCCGTCGGGCTTGACCGGCGGCGCGATCCCGAGCGCATCCTGGCGGTGCTGCACGAGATCAACGCCGATGTGGTGGCGCTGCAGGAAGCCGACCGACGCTTTGGCAAGCGTGAGAGCGCGCTGCCGCGCCAGCTTCTCGATGACCTGTCGCACTACCGCGCGGTGCCGCTCAACCACCGGCCGGATTCGATTGGCTGGCATGGCAATGCTCTGCTGGTGAAGCGCGGGATCCGGATCGTCGAGGCCGGGGTGGTGCCCTTGCCGACAATCGAGCCGCGCGGTGCGGTGCGGGCCGATCTGCTGGTTGAAGGACGGCGAATCCGTGTAGTCGGCATGCACCTCGATTTGTCGGGCCTGCGCCGCCGCCAGCAGATCCGTGCGATCCTGGACCATGCCGGGCGCTGCGGCCCGCTCTGCCCGACGGTGATGATGGGCGATCTCAACGAGTGGTCGCTTCACGCCGGGTCGCTCCACGAATTCCATGCTCCCTGGCGGGTACTGGCTCCGGGGCGTTCTTTCCCGGTGCGGCGCCCGGTTGCCCAGCTCGACCGGATCGTGATTTCCGCAGAGTGGGAGCTTGAAGTGACCGCAGTCCATCATTCAGCCCTTGCCGCCCGGGCATCGGATCACTTGCCGGTCCATGCCCGGATACGCCTGCCCAAAATTTAGGCAGCTGCGCAACAAAGCGGCCCTGATGCCGTTTGGTACGCAAGCTCGTTTCACCAGAGCCACTGATTCCTAACAATATTAGCGAACTGGCACGCCCCTTGCTGCGTATGCGAAGCCGGCGCCGTGCCGGCGATAAGCAATCAGGGGACAAGGCCGTGAAATTCATCATCGCCATCATCAAGCCCTTCAAGCTCGACGAGGTGCGTGATGCCCTCGGCACGCTCGGCGTGGCGGGCATGACCGTTACCGAGGTCAAGGGCTTCGGGCGACAGAAGGGCCAGACCGAGATTTACCGGGGCGCGGAATATTCCACCAATATGCTGCCCAAGGTGAAGATCGAACTGGCCGTCAGCGACGCGCTGGCGCCGCAGGTGGTCGAAACCATCCTGCAGACTGCCAGCACCGATTCGATCGGCGACGGGAAGGTCTTCGTGCTCGATCTGGCATCGGCCACCCGCATCCGCACCGGCGAAACCGGGGACACCGCGCTGTGAGCGCGGGCAACAGGAGGGAACCAAGCATGTTTCGCAAGCTTATGACCGGCGCCGGGATGATGGGGGCCTCGCTGCTCACCGCCAGTGCAGCCTATGCCGATGGGCCGATCAAGGCCCCGACCGCCGAACAGATGGCCACCATGGTCAACAAGGGCGACACCGCCTGGATGCTCGTTTCGTCGGTCCTGGTCCTGATGATGAGCGTGCCCGCGCTGGCGCTGTTCTATGGCGGCCTGGTCCGCACCAAGAACATGCTCAGCGTGCTGATGCAGGTCTTCATGATCGTCAGCATCGCCGCATTGGTCTGGGTCGGCTGGGGTTATACCATGGCCTTCACCAGCACCAATTCGTTCGCACCCAGCTTCGTCGGCGGGTTCGACAAGGCGTTCCTCAAGGGGGTTTCGGCCAGCACCTATGCGGCAACCTTCTCGAACAACGTCTATCTGCCTGAATTCGTCTTCGTGATCTTCCAGATGACCTTCGCCTGCATCACCCCGGCGCTGATCGTCGGGGCCTTTGCCGAACGCGTGAAGTTCTGGCCGCTGATGCTGTTCATGGTGCTGTGGCTGACCGTGGTCTATTTCCCGATCGCGCACATGGTATGGTACTGGGCCGGACCGGACTTCCTGGCCGATGCTCCCACCGATGCCGGTTACCTGTGGGGCAAGGGCGCGCTCGACTTCGCGGGCGGCACCGTGGTCCACATCAACGCCGGGATCGCCGGGCTGGTCGGCTGCCTGATGATCGGCAAGCGCGTCGGCTTCGGCAAGGAAGCCACCCCGCCGCACTCGCTGACCATGACCATGATCGGCGCTTCGCTGCTGTGGGTGGGCTGGTTCGGCTTCAACGCCGGCTCCAACCTTGAAGCCAATGGCGTGACCGCAGTGGCCTTCATCAACACCTTCGTCGCCACTGCCGCTGCCGCCCTGTCGTGGGCCGTGGTCGAGCAGATCCACCACAAGAAGCCTTCGATGCTGGGTGCGGTGACCGGGGCCGTCGCCGGGCTGGTTGCGATCACTCCGGCTTCAGGCTTTGCCGCACCGATGACCGCAATCGCGCTAGGCCTGGTGGTTTCGCCGATTTGCTACCTGTTCGTCTCTTATGTGAAGAACAAGCTGAAGTACGACGATACGCTGGACGTCTTCGGGGTCCACTGCATCGGCGGGATCGTCGGCGCGATCGCTACCGGGATTGTCGCTGATCCGGCGCTCGGCGGGCAGGGCATCCTTGACTACTATGTCTTCCCCTATGGCAGCACCGAATACGACATGGCTGCCCAGGTTTGGAAGCAGGTCAAGGCGGTTGCGATCACCCTGCTGTGGTCGGGCGGTATCTCCGCAGTCCTGTTCTTTGCGATCGACAAGGTCTTCGGCCTGCGTCCGACCGAAGAAGCCGAACGCGAAGGTCTCGACCTCAACGAGCACGGCGAACGCGCCTACAACTACTGATTACCAAGCTTGGCGGGTCCGGGGTTCCTCCTCCTCTCCTCCTCCCGGATCCGCCTCCCAGCGTTCCTCCTGCGAACGCAAACTGAAAGGGCCGGAGCATCACTGCTCCGGCCCCTTTTTTTTGTCCGCTCAAATTGCGTTCGATCTAGATCCCTTCGAGCGCCTTGCTGACCAGCACGTTGACCGAGACCCGGCGGTTCTGCGCCTTGCCTTCTTCGGTGTTGTTGTCGGCCAGCGGATCGGACTCGGCCATGCCGGTCGGGGTCAGCATGCGGTATGGCTTCCACTTGCAGTACTGCTGCAGGTAGTTGATCACGCTGGCGGCGCGCTTCTCGCTCAGCACCTGGTTGTATTCCTCGCTCCCGACCGAATCGGTGTAGCCGACCACCAGGATGAAGGAATTTTCGGTCGCCTCGGCGCCAGCCGCGGCGGTGCAGAGCTCGTTCTTGGCCTCAGGAGTCAGGTTCCAGCGACCGGTGTCGAAATAGACGTTTGTGGTACCCTTGATATTGTATTTGTCGATATCGCCCATCCGACCGCGCAGCGCCTCGGTTGCGGCGGACTGTTCGGCAAAGCCCTGTGCGGTGCCATTGCGGATCATGCTGGCGGTCTTGTAGTCGCCGCCTTTGAAGGTGACCTGGCTGGCCAGGAGCATTCCGCTGCCCTGCAAGGTCTTGACGGTCACCGGCAGGCCATTGAGCAGGGCATCGGGGCCAAGCTTGGCTTTGTTCCCACCGAACAGGCCGCCGCCGGATTTGATCTTGGTGGTCTCGTTGACGAAGATCACTGTCCTGGTGCCGTCAAGCATGGTGACCTGGATCTTGTCATTCTTGCGTGCGGTGATCACGCCTTTGATTTCAGGTCCCGGGGTCATCGTGCTGGCATCGGGGATCGGCTCGCCGGTTACCACGATGCTAGGATTGCTGTTTTCCGGTTGCTGCGCCGCGAGGCTGGCCGGCAGCGGCATGGCCAGCATGCCAAGCACGGTCAGCGCGCCTGCTCTGGTGGAAATGATATGCATTTGGGTACTCCTTCAACTTGTAGCGCCCGCCTGTTGAGGTCGCGATAGCTGGCAGATGAAGCTATCCGGCGCGAGTACGATGCGAGCAGTTGGTGCGAGAGCAGGGCGAGACGAACCGATCCGTTTGCCCGGTCAAACCATAGGATCAGCGCGACAGCGCGGCTTCGCTCTGTTCCATCAACCGCTGCATGATCGTCGCCACAGGCTCTTCCTCGGTGACCATCCCGACCGACTGGCCGGCCATCAGCGAACCGTTTTCGACATCGCCGTCGATCACGGCGCGGCGCAGGGCGCCTGCCCAGAACTGTTCGATCTGGAGCTGGGCTTCATCCATCCCGACCGCGCCTTCGTCAAGCAGCTGCGCGACTTCGCGCTGGCGCTGGGTGAAGAGGTCCGTGCCCTTGTTCTTGAGAGCGCGAACCGGGATCACCGGCAGTCGCGGGTCAACCTGCACCGAAGTTTCGGCGTCGCGGGCATTGGCGCGGAAAAAGGCCTTTTTGAAATCGGGGTGGGCGATACTCTCGCTGGCACAGGCAAAGCGGGTGCCCAGTTGCACGCCCGATGCGCCCATATCGAGATAGGCCCCGATCATGTCGCCATGGCCGATCCCGCCAGCCACGAACACCACGTGCTCCTCGGCCAGCGCGGGCAGGAATTCCTGCACCAGCACTGATGTCGCTACCGGGCCAATGTGTCCGCCGGCCTCGCTGCCTTCGATCACCAGCGCATCGGCTCCGCCGCGCAGCAGCCGCTTGGCCAGCGCCAGCGTAGGGGCAAAGACCAGCGCCTTGGCTCCGAACGCTTTGAGCGCCTCAACGCTGCCGCGCGGCGGGATCCCGCCGGCCAGAACCACATGGCTGACCTGGTGGCGCGCGCAAACCGCGATCAGATCGAACAGCAGCGGGTGCATGGTGATCAGGTTGACCCCGAACGGCTTGGCAGTGAGCGCCTTGGTCGCGGCGATTTCTGCATCGAGCAGCTCCGGGGTCATTGCTCCGCAGGCAATCACGCCGAACCCGCCGGCATTGCTGATCGCGGCAACCAGGTTGCGCTCGGACACCCAGCTCATCGCTCCGCACAGAATTGCATGCTCGCTGCCAAGAAAGTCGATACCGCGCTGCATCAGCGTATGGGTCTTGTTGTACACTTGGCCCCCTGGGGAAAGATTGCCGTCGCGCGGCCTATAGGCAAGGCGGCAGTGGTATTCCAGCCCTGCGGTCACTCCCGTTTGCGGCGGCGAAGATTGGCATGCAATCCGGTAAGCGAGCGCGTGGTTATCTTTAGCGAGACCTGCGGCTCTGCGCCGATCGGTTCTATCTGGAACCGCGCGATCACTCGGGCCAGCACTACCGCCATCTCGGCCTGCGCAAAATGTGCGGCAATGCACATACGGGGGCCGCTGCCGAACGGCATCGAAGCATCGGGCAGCGCAAGGCCTGGCAACCAGCGATCGGGATCAAAGGCGTCGGGTCGGTCCCATAATCTGCGATGCCGGTGCATGGCATAGATCGCCACGATAACGGTCTGGCCTTTCCGGACAGCGTGGCCGCCCAGTTCCAAATCCCGCGCGGCGGAGCGCGCCAGGAACGGGGCAGGGGGGTAAAGCCGCAATACTTCGCTCACTACCTGCCGTGTGATGGGTAGCTGGTTGAGCTGCGGCACTTCGCTTAGAGCCTGACCTTCTGCGGCGACCTGCTCCTGCCATTCAGGATGGAGCGACAGGACATATAAGGCCCAGGCGATCCCCATGACCGTGGTGTCAATCGCCGCCGGGAACAGTCCGATGATATTATCCGCAATCGGGCCCACGCCGTCGAGCAAGCCGATCATGTCGTGCGCCTTCGCGCCTTCGTTGCGGGCTTCGGCCAACCGCGATCCCATTGCCCGCAGCCGCTGCACGGCGGGATCGCTGTCGATCCCCTGCAACCTGTCGATCAGGCGCTCTGGCAAGGGCAGCAAGTCCATGGCTGAAAAGCCCGCAATCCGGCTGACATAGCCGGGGATGTCGGTGGCCAGGGCATCGGGGTCGGCCAGTCCCATTGGATTGACCAGGACCGCCAGGACGATCCGCGCCACAATTCGCGCGGCCACATTGCCAAGCTCGACAGCGCCGCCCTGCTGAAGCTGGGCGGTCACGGCATCGCTGGCCTCGGCAAAGGCGGTCAGGTGATTGTTCACTGCTTGCGGCCGGAAAAACGGCGCCAGGGCGCTACGCTGGCGTCGCCAGTCCTCACCTTCAGCCGCGGCCATGCCTTTGCCCCAGCTGCGGCGAAACATGCGGCGGATGAACCGATCGCGGGCAAAACAGTTGACCCGGTCGTTTAGCGTCTGCCTGACCAGTTCAGGCGCGGCGATCACTAATGGGCCACCGGGGCCGGGCAGTTGGACTGCGTCGTCGGTGAGGATCGTCCCGGGAATGATCGAGCCGACATCCCCAACGCCCTGACGCATCATGGCCCACAGCGACGGTTGATCCTCGCGAAAGCGGTAGCGCGGAAGCGGCAATTTCCCTGACATCGGCGGTTCCCCCGATTTTCGCCGGACCTATCCGCCCGGACTCTGTGCCGCCATTGCAAAGATTGCAACAACGCTTGCGGGCCAAGCTCCGGAGCATTCGACTAATCGGAATTACGCAACTTTATATCCAGATTTGATCGTTTTTAGCGATGAGAAAGTCTAGGCATAGTCTGGTCATTCGCCCGACTCGGCTGCGGGCCCATCAGGAGACAAGTCATGGATGCCAAAACTGGATCGATCGAGGGCGGTTGTCCGTTCAACCACGGCGCACGGTCGCTGCTGGGCCGGACAAATCAGGATTGGTGGCCCCAGGCGCTTCCCGTCAATATTCTGGCCCAGAACGGCGCGGCCGATCCGATGGGCGACGATTTCAACTATGCCGATGCCTTTAACGCCATCGACTATACCACGCTGAAGGCCGATCTGACCGCGCTGATGACCGAAAGCCAGCCATGGTGGCCGGCCGACTATGGCCACTACGGTCCGTTCTTCATCCGCATGGCCTGGCACGCTGCCGGCACTTATCGCACGGCCGATGGTCGCGGCGGAGCCAATTCGGGCCAGCAGCGGTTTGCCCCGCTCAACTCCTGGCCCGACAACGGCAATCTCGACAAGGCCCGCCGACTGCTGTGGCCGATCAAGCAGAAGTATGGTCAGGCGATCAGCTGGGCTGACCTGTTCATCCTGGCTGGCAATGTCGCGATCGAATCGATGGGCGGCCCCGTGTTCGGCTTTGGCGGCGGCCGCGCCGACGTCTATGAGCCTGAGCGGGACATTTATTGGGGGCAGGAAGACAAGTGGGTCAACGAAGGCGTTGCGACCCGCATCCGCCCCGATGACAAGGCTGAGCTGGAAAACCCGCTCGCAGCGATCCAGATGGGGCTGATCTACGTCAATCCCGAAGGTCCGGGCGGTGTGGCCGATCCCTTGCTGTCGGCGCGCGACATGCGCGAAACCTTCTCGCGGATGGCGATGAACGATGAAGAGACGATCGCTCTGGTCGCCGGCGGCCATGCCTTTGGCAAGGCCCACGGCGCGGCCCAGGCAGATACCTTTGGGCAGGCTCCTGAGGGCGAAGCGATCGAGCAGCAGGGCTTTGGCTGGCTGATCGATCAGGCGGAAATTGCCAGGGGCAATATCACCACCTCGGGTATTGAAGGTGCCTGGTCGAACAATCCGACCGCATGGAGCCATGACTATTTCCGGCTGCTGTTCAAGTATGACTATGAACTGGTGCACAGCCCGGCCGGTGCCCAGCAGTGGACCCCGGTCAACCCCGATCCGGCGGACATGGCGCCGGATGCGCGCGATCCGTCGAAGCGGGTCCCGACGATCATGACCACGGCCGACATGGCGCTGAAGATCGATCCGGAATATCGCAAGATTTCAGAACGGTTCCGCGATGATCATGCGGCGTTTGACGATGCCTTTGCTCGCGCCTGGTTCAAACTGTGCCACCGCGACATGGGCCCCAAGGCTCGTTACCTTGGCCCGGAAGTGCCCGCTGAAGACCTGATCTGGCAGGATCCGGTTCCGGCCGGCACCATGCCATCGGATGCCGCAGTGGCAGACCTCAAGGCCAAGATTGCCGGCAGCGGGCTATCGGTCAGCCAGCTGGTCAAGGCGGCCTGGGCTTCGGCCAGCACCTATCGCAAGTCCGATCACCGCGGCGGGGCCAATGGTGCCCGCGTGGCGTTGGCGCCGCAGAACGGCTGGGCGGTCAACGAACCGACTGAACTTGGCACGGTGATTGGCAAGCTCAATGAGCTGCGCGGCAGCATCTCGCTGGCCGATGCGATCGTGCTCGGCGGTGTGGTCGGGATTGAAACTGCGGCCAAGGCTGCCGGTCACGCGATCACCGTGCCGTTTACCGGCGGGCGCGGCGATGCCACGGCTGAGCAGACCGATGCCGAAAGCTTCGCTCCGCTTGAACCCCAGGCCGACGCCTTCCGCAACTACCTGCCCAAGAAGCTGAGCGTGCGTACCGAAGAGCTGATGCTCGACAAGGCCGCGCTGCTCGGGCTGTCTTCGCCCGAACTGGCAGTGCTGATCGGCGGCCTGCGCGTGCTGGGCGCCAACCACGGCGGCAAGTCGCACGGCGTGCTGACCAAGCGGGCCGGGCAACTGACCAACGACTTCTTCGTCAATCTGCTCGACATGGCCACTGTATGGGCTCCGGTCGAAGGCAGCGAGGAGGAAGAGTTTGTCGCCAAGTCGCGCAGCGGTGGCGGCGAGGTGTGGCGTGCCAGCCGCGCCGATCTTGCCTTCGGTTCCAACTCGGAACTGCGTGCAGTGGCTGAAGTCTATGCCGAAAACGGCGCCGAAGCGAAATTCGTGCGCGATTTCGTCAAGGCCTGGACCAAGGTGATGAATGCAGATCGGTTCGACCTGAACTGAGCTGTCCAGAAAGCAGAAACCCCGCCCTGGCTTCTGGCTGGGGCGGGGTTTCGCTTGTTGGGCTGAGGGAGGGGGAGGTCTCAGCCCTTCAGCTTGGCGGCGATACTGGCAACCCGTTGCCCATAGTACCGCGCCGAGGCGAGATCGCCGCTGTGCACTTCATCGACTGAAGCATCGGATGGCGAACGCACCAACAGCCCGACCGAACCGCCGAGGTTGTTGAGATCGGCGCTGGTCGATGCCTTGGCGTTGCTAGGGGCCAGCCCCAGGCTGACCCAGATCCCGCCGTGCTGGCTGGCCAATGTCTGCATCTGGATCAGGCTGACCTGCTTGTCGCCTGACGGGCTGGCCGAATTTGTGAAGCCGCCGAACACCTTGTCGGCCCAGTCACGGGTGAACCAGCGCTTTGAGGTGGCGTCGGAGAATTTCTTGAACTGCCAGCTGGCGCTGCCCATGTAGGTCGGCGCGCCAAAGACAATGGCGTCGGCAGCGTCGAGCGCGGCCCAGTCGTCCTCGGAAATGTCGCCTTCGGGGCTGATCGCGATCAGATCGGCCCTGGCACCGGCCGCAACATGTTCTGCCACCACCTTGGTGTGGCCATAGCCCGAATGATAGATAACCACGGTCTTCGTCATGGGTTTCGTCCTGTCTGTTGGTTTCTTAAAGTAACTAGATGACGAATCGCTACATAGGGGCTATATGAAAGCTGAAAAGAGGGCACTTGCCGGGAACAAGGTTCCCCGGCGGTAACCGCCCGAAAAGGATCGACTATGGCTTACGACGTCTATGATTCAGAATGTCCGGCCCGCGCCGTGCTGGACCATGTGGGGGACAAGTGGGCGCTGCTGGTGCTCAACCGGCTGGGCCAGGGCCCGGTACGCTTCAATGCGCTGCGTCGCGATATCCACGGCCTGTCGCAAAAGGTGCTGAGTCAGGTACTCAAGCGGCTGGAGCGCGATGGGTTGATCACCCGCACGGTCTTCCCGACTGTGCCGGTGACGGTCGAATATGCGCTGACCGGGATGGGCCTATGCCTCAATGCCAATGTCGGCCCGCTATTGCACTGGGCAGAGAGCAACATGGACCAGATTCGTTCGGCGCAAGCCGCCTATGACGAGCGGCTGATTGAGGCAGCCTGAAGCAGGGCCCCGCTTTCCGGCTTGTCCTGAGGCATGGAAGCGGCCAAGGGGGCGGCGGGGCAGCCCGGACAAGGTCCTGGTCCATACGCTCTGATCCCAAGCCGAGGCCGCTTGCTCCATTTCCTAAGCACTTCCGCCCAAGACCTCAGCGAGCGCTGGCGCGCCAAGGGCTCGCAGCGGGCAATTGGCTTCGTGTTCGCGCTGGTGGCCGAGGCGCTGCTGATCCTGGCGGTACTGTCGCTCGGCTGGACCCGTGAGGAACCCAAGCTGCCCGACCGCAACCTCGTCAGCGTGTCGCTCGAAGCCTCGGAGCAGAAGGCACCGGACAAGGTTAAGGCCGCAAAGGTTCAGCCCAGATCCGACCCGGCGCAGCCGCAGGCCGCTCCGCCCCCTGCACAAACCCGGCAGCCAGACCAATCTGCTCCCGCTGCAGCCAAACCGCCGCCGATCATCCCGATCCCGCGCGATCAGATGGCCGGGTTCGACATCTCCAAACTGCCGCGCCAGCCCGCACCTGCTCCGGCCGCCGGCAAGGGCATGATGGGCCCGCCCAATCTGGGCGTACCCGGCGACAGCAAACGGGTCGGCACTGCGCCGGGCGGTCAGCCGATGTACGCCGCAGCCTGGTACCGCGAACCTTACGAGGATGAACTGCGCGGATATCTTTCGACTGCGCAGGGCCCCGGCTGGGCGCTGATCGCCTGCCGCACCGCCCCCGATTTCCGGGTTGAGGATTGTGTCGGGCTTGATGAATATCCCGATGGCTCACAGATTCAGCGCGCTGTCCTTGCCGCCGCCTGGCAGTTCCGCGTCCGCCCGCCCCGGATCGGCGGGGTCAGCCAGGTTGGTACCTGGGTGCGAATCCGGATCGACTATACCCAGCGGCGCAACTGAGCCGGGTTACGCTCAGACAGCCGCGTCGTCGGCATCCATGCCATAGGCAATGTGCAGCACGCACACGGCGAGCTTGAGCATTACTCCGAGGTCCGACACGCGGCGACGTGGCATGCTCTGCAGCGCTGGTGCATCGTTCAAAATGCGGCAATGGGTAAGCTTAGCAAGTGTTCCATGCGTGTATTCCTCCCGCATTTACCGCGGATCATTCAGCAGTTTCGCACCCGGCAAATTGCTCCAAAGGCGCACTTTCTCCTACATCAACGTCTTGGCCGAGCCGGAGAATTCGGCGTCTCGTGCGGTTGGCCGCAAGACTTAGCTGGCTGGTTTGCAGTACCACCGGTTGACAAAGCTCACCGTCGCCCCGCTGGCAGGGACAGTCACGCTCTGCGCCGAAGGCATTTGCCATGCACCGCTGCCGCCCTGCGATTGGCAGTGCTGCTCGACCAGTGGCGGAACAGCTGGCGGCATTTCAGTGACAGTGCAGACCGCTCCGGCGGGCACGCTAACCGTTTCCGAATTGATGGCCGTGCCAGTTGTGGTGATTGAAACTGCCCCCGGTGTTGCTGGCGAAGTGCAGACCGCGGAGAAATTAAAGGTCTGCGGCGGAAGGGCGGTGCCGTTGGGCAGGCTCGGATTTACGAACTGCTTCTGGATTGTCAGCTTACTCTCCGTCGCTGGTGGCTTGCAGCGCAGGATATTGCGGACCTGAATTGGTCCCGGGAACGGATTGGGGAAGACACCGGGTAGGACTTGAGTTTCCCAGTAGGCCGATGCTCCCTGACCATACTGCGCGATACATTTTTCCGTGGCCAGTCCCGGTGGGGCAGGCGTCGCAGTCTCGGCAATTGTGCAATTCGAGGTGGTCGGCACGTTGATCACTGTGTGGATCGGGCTGGCACCGCTTGTGCCTGTTGTGAGCGGAAATGTTGCTGTCGCGGTGGACAGTGCATGGGGCAGACAGGTGACCGAAATTGTGAACGGGCCCGCCGCAGTCGTTCCTGCTCCGGTCGTGTCGGAGACTAATTTGACGATCTGGAACTTCGTGACCTTCACCACCGGCACGTCAACACAGACATATTGCGGGTTGGGTTGGGGCGCTGCTTGATTGTAGTTCGAATACCATCCCGGCCCCGCGAAATCGCCTTCGGGCACGAGTTTGGCACAGTTGCGCACCTTGGGCTGGGTAAACGGCATGGTTGCCTTTATTTTCCAGGTGCCTGTTGCCGTCACGCTGCCCTCTGGTC
>CAZOSI010000013.1:0-17509 GCA_964582485.1 uncultured Novosphingobium sp. | reverse complement strand
TTTGCAGCCGGTGTATTGAACGGCGGGATTGAGCACCAGCCCGTAGGTGAGCAGAGCGGAGTCCCCGGAATGGCTGCGCCCCCGCTCAGTCCGTCGGCTACCGCCAGGCCATTCCAGTTTGAGCCGCTGACGCTGCCAGTCAGGACACTGTTGCCGCTGTTTTCGACAGTGACGTTATAGTCAATGTCCGGCCCACCGATAAAGGTCCAGGGCTGCGACCAGTTTGGCAGTCCGGCGACGCTCGCGGTTTTGTTGATTATGGCATCGAAACATTTGGGCAATGCCGTTCGCACGCTGGCCCAGTTCCTGTTCTGAATTGACGGCTGCGCGCCAATTGTTCCAGACGCCGCGTTGTAGCTGCCCGAAACCGGCCAGGGAACATTGGAATTGAACGGGTGGGTTACATCCATCAGCGCCAGATTCTCGAACTCTGTCGGCTCCGCAGAGCAGAGATTGCTGCCATAAGGCGGACGCTGGACCTTGATCTTGACCGTGCAGTTAAGTGATGCCCCCATCTTGAACCACAGTGGCACTGCCGGATTTGATCGAAGATTGACCGCGGGAGCGCCTTGGGCCGGGGAAGTCGTGTGCGTCGTCATGCCGCCCGCTATGCTTCCGAACGGAGCAAAGCCAATTACAGCGCCGGGCGAAGAGGGTAGGCAAATCCAGCTCGATGAGAAGTTGAGCGCGGTCTGGTAGCCCGGCTGGGTCAGCCGAACGAAATCGCCGACCGTATTGACCGTGCGATCCGCACCGTTGTTGGTGAAAGTAACCTTGTAGGTCATGTCCGCACCGAACGGGACCGGCCCAGCCGGCGAAATCTGCTGCTTGGTCACCTTGAACTTGCAAGGTGGTTGCGGTGCCATCTTGGTGTCGCGATCCGCCCATTGCTGAAAGGATTCATTCTGCGGTGTGGCAGTTGCCGCGCCATATGCGCTTGCCTGGTATCGCACCTTTACTGTGTTGCGGATGATCTTGGGGTTGACCAAGGGCACCGTTTCACAGTCCGGGTTTGTGTACTTGAAGGTGCTGCGCAACACGATTTTGTCGCCCGGTGCCATAAGTGTAAAATCGGAGCCAGGCGCGCTCGCCCAGGCCTTGTCGGTCTGGCCGTAGTAGCTGTATCCGAAGTTCGGCACCGTGGAGGCAGCCCCGGGGGAAAATTGCGCGCAGACGCCCGGCGAGCTTCCAGGCATGCAGGTCACGCCGCCAAAATTGCGGGTGAATGGCGGGGTGCCGATGCCCTGGGTTACCCAATCTTCCAGATCGGCGGCCTTGATCGTGATCGGCTGGGCGGGCAGCGATTGATTGACGATCTCGATCCGGTAGGTCACCGGCACGCCCCAACCGGCCGTGCCGGTTGGCGAAGTCTGGATCTTGGTGATCTTCAGATGCCCCGTGCCGCAATCGTCGGCCTGGGTGGCATTGCCAGTCACCAGCGCAACCTGCGCGATGGCAGTGTTGTTGGCGGACACGGTATCACTTTTCGCGCTGCCATTGGGGTTTGTGAGGGTGAAGAACGTCGTATTGCGTATTCCGTCGCTTGCTGGCTGGATGAAACAGTTGAGGCTCGGCAATTCTTCGATCTGGGTGGCGATCGTCAGCGTCATCGTCCCGCCGACTGGCAGCTTGCCCGATCCGGCATAACCCCAGCTGAAAAACGGCTTCGGTGCCATTGTCCCGATCAGCATCGGCATCGGCCCGGCAGGTACCGGTCCGGCAGCGTCGAGACAGTCGGTCGTCATCGCCGCGCCGCTTGGCGTGAACGGCGTGCATGTCGCCGAAATCAGCGTCACCTTGAACGGCACCGAGGCAGGTTTGAGCGCAAGGAGGTCATGCAGCTTGAACCAGTTACCCATATCGACATCGCTTGGACCGTTGTTTTTGACCGTGATCGTCCAGCTCATGGTTTGCGGCCCACCGCTGACGTTGAGCGAGGTAACGCTGCCCGTTTTCGTCACAGAAATGTCGGTCGGAACGGGATCGAAAGCGGTCACGTTTGTGTTGACGCTGGAATTCGTGCTGCCAAGGGTCTCCTTGTTGGTGAACGTGGCATTGTTGGTTAGCGCAGCCGTAGCGCCGACAAACTGGCCCGGCACGAAACAGTGTACGGTCTTGTTTGCGCCCAACGCGATCGTCCCGATCGGGGGTGTCGGCGTCGTCAACGGGACGGTAAGCCCGGTCTCGTCGCGACAAAAGATCGGCCCTTGCTGCTGGAAGCCAGGAGGGAATGAATCGGCGATTTTAACCGACTTTGCGAATTCCCCGGGCGGGTTCGTCACGCTTATCACATAGTAGACCGGGACATTGTTGGTCACGGGAGACTGGTTGACGCAGGATTCGGGTGAGATCAGCGTTGCAGGATTGCCGAGGCACAGTTTCTTCGCAGTGCTAAATCCCGCGACCTGAGCGTTCAGATTACTCAATCCAAAAAACGTGGCTATGAAGAAAGACAGCAACCCGACAATTAAGACATTTCGCCGAGCCGGCGACAGCCGCGAGAAAATTCTTCTTGCCAATACTGTCATTTGATCGCTCCCCACTGCCGATCGCGGAATTGGAGGGCTACACCCCATCGATCGGGCCGGCAATACGAAATCAATGATAGATTTGTATTTTTTCGTGAAACCTCCCGCTGGGAAGGCATGATTCACAAAATCCAGCTTCGCCGGACACACCAATTAAAGGCGCAGGGTTTACTTACAGATCACCTGGATTACTTTCGTTCAGAAATTTGTGGGATTAGAATGTGCGCCAAATCAGGCTGGAAACGCAAATTCCGTGCCGCGCTATAGGCGAATGAACAAGCGGACTTGCTTTGCCGGGTCAGCCAGGTTGGCACTTGGGCGCGGATGCGGATCGACTATACCCAGATGCGAAATTAGCCGCGCCGCCTGGGGATCTATGCGCCGCCAGATTGAGGCTTTGGTTCTCGGCGTGCAAGTTTGACGAGCAGACGATCCGCGACCCCCGGTCGTGACCACGGGCAGACTGCAATGCACACCCCGCAACTTGCGTTCTCGGCGAAGTACGGGATGCACTTGTCGAAATCGACGTACCAGCGTTCTGCCCCGCGGACCCACTGCTTGGCCGACAAGATAGCATCAGGCGGACAGGCATCGGAACAGACCTGACAATTCGCGCAGAATGAATCCGCACCGAAACTGTCCGCGCGGTGGAGCTCAAGCGGCATGTCGGTGGTTACCGCCGCCAACCGAAAGTTCGAACCATATGTCCGGTTGATGATCGAACCATGCTTGCCCAGCTCTCCCAATCCCGCGTCAATCGCTGCGGGTACAAGCAGCAACGCATCTGCGCGCGGGCCAGGATAAGGCTGCGCTGAATATCCCTGGGCACGGATCCAGTTAGCCAAAGCATATGATGCCCGAGTCCCCCGGGCATACTGGCGGCCAACTTCGGCCACGCCAACGCCATTCTCTGGCGTACTCGGCACCTGCCGCAAGCGCTCCCAATCGTGCGCCATTCCAAGCAGGATCACATTCGGCTCGGCCACTTCGTAGCTATCTACGATATAGTGATCCTTGATTGAGGTTGCACCAAACAGATCTGCTTCATGCGCGAAAGCGAATTGCTTTGCGGCCTCGGTCCAGGCGGTGTCGGATTGCCGGGTTTGCCGTTCCGCAACAGGGATCAGTTCTGGATATTCATAGGCGCCGGCGAATGCGTCGCGGGCGACCTGGGTAGCGCGGCAAGATGCACTTGCAATCTCTTGCACCGCCCCGAACGGATGTTGATCCTGCGGATGCCAAAACATTGGCGACGCGCGGCGCTGTTCACGTTCACCCAGACCATTGATCAGATTGCCTGAAACGTCAGGCAACGCCGCCAACAGCTTGGCTGAGGGCGTGTATGTTTCTTTCGTCCGGCGGGCCACAAGTGCTACTCGGCGTCCATGCCATAGGCGGTGTGCAGCACGCGCACGGCCAGTTCGGTCTCATCCTCGTCGATCAGCACTGAAACCTTGATTTCGCTGGTCGAGATCGCCTGGATGTTGATGCCGCGATCGGCCATCGCGCGGAACATCGTGGCGGCAACCCCCGCGTGGCTCTTCATGCCGACGCCGACGACGCTGATCTTGGCGACTTTGCCGTCGGTGATGATCCGGTTGTAGCCGATCGCCGCCTTCTGCGCTTCCAGCAGGGTCTGCGCACGCAGCAGGTCTGCGCTTGGGACCGTGAAGGTCACGTCGGTCTCGCCTTTGTCGCGCCCGACGTTCTGGATGATCATGTCGACGTTGATATTGGCAGCGGCCAGCGGGCCGAAGATCGTCGCCACCGCGCCAGGCCGGTCGGGCACGCGGGTCAGGATGATCTTGGCCTCGTTCTTGTCGGCGGCAATGCCGGTGATGAGCTGGCGTTCCATATCCAATCCTTCCAGTTCTTCGTCGCTGACAATCATCGTACCGGGGATTTCGTCGGCGGGAGTGGCATCGTCGTCGATGAAGCTGGAAAGCACCTGCACGCGCACTCCTTCCTTCATCGCCAGGCTGACTGAGCGGGTCTGCAGCACCTTCGAGCCGACCGATGCGAGCTCGAGCATTTCTTCGTAAGTGACGAATTTGAGCTTGCGGGCCTTGGCGACGATCCGCGGGTCGGTGGTGTAGACCCCGTCGACGTCGGTATAGATATCGCAGCGATCCGCCCCGATTGCCGCCGCCACTGCCACGGCCGAAGTATCCGATCCGCCACGGCCCAGCGTGGTTACCCGGCCACCTTCGGTCAGGCCTTGAAAGCCCGGGATCACCGCGATTTCGCCAGCTGCCATCGAGGCCAGCAGGGCTCCGGAATCGATCCCCTCGATCCGCGCCTTGGCATGGGCATCGTCGGTGCGAACCGGCAATTGCCAGCCGAGCCACGAGCGCGCCTTGCAGCCCAGCGCCTGCAGCGTCATCGCCAGCAGGCCCGATGTGACCTGTTCGCCCGAGGCAACCACCACGTCATATTCTGCGGGATCGTAAAGCGGGTTGGCTTCGCGGCAGAATGTTACGAGCCGGTCGGTCTCACCTGCCATGGCCGAAACGACCACCGCCACTTCGTGCCCGGCGGCCTGCTGGCGCCGCACGATATTGGCGACCCGGCGGATCCGTTCCGACCCGGCCATCGAAGTGCCGCCGAATTTCATCACGATGCGGGCCACGTGCCGTTCCACCCTTCACGAAACAAAATTGCCGGCAGAACCCCTCGCCCTGCGGCGGGCGTCCTGTTAGGGTTCAGCCATGAGCAATGCAACCTCAAGTGCAACGATCCGGCCCGAGGAAGCGGCCCATTTCGGCAAGCTGGCGGCCGACTGGTGGGATCCGAAGGGCAGTTCGGCGATGTTGCACCGGCTCAATCCGGTGCGACTGGGCTTTGTCCGCGCTGCGATCGATGCGCACTGGGGCGGAAATTCGCGCACGATTCGTCCGCTTTCGGCCAAGCGCGCGCTCGATGTCGGGTGCGGGGCGGGCCTGCTGTGCGAGCCGCTGGCCCGACTTGGGGCTGCAGTAACCGGGGTTGATGCCGCCCAAGAAAACGTTGCCGTCGCCAGCGCCCATGCCGCCGGGGCCGGACTGACGATCGATTACCGCTGCGGCGATGTGGCGGCGCTGGGCTTGTCCGGATTCGATCTCGTCACTTCGATGGAAGTGATTGAACATGTGGCCGACAAGGCAGCGTTCCTGACCGCGCTGGCCAGGGCGCTGGCGCCGGGCGGGCTGATGGTGCTGTCCACTCCCAACCGCACCGCCAAATCGCGCCTGCTGATGATCGAGGCGGCGGAACGGATCGGCATGGTCCCGCGCGGCACGCACCATTGGGATGATTTCGTGACGCCGGACGAGCTGGCCGATCTGCTTGGCGACGCAGGCCTGAGGATGGGCGCACCGCGCGGGATCGCCTGGTCACCGGGGAAGGGCCTGCATCTGTCTGACGATCTGGCGCTGAATTATATCATCACCGCTACTTCGGCGTGATCGTGATCAGGATCCAGGCGAGCGCGGTGGCAACTGCGAACAGGATCCACGACCAGTAAAAACTTTGATCGAATGGGCTGACGCGGTGGATGCTCAGCCACCCGCCGTGCGAGCCGCCCTTGCCGATCAGCGCACTAACCACGAAGGTCAGCAGGCTGCCGGGGATCAAGGCTTTGAAGAAGTCCATGCGTGTGGCCTTCGATAGTGCGAAAGGGTTTAGAAAACCCTTGAACCGAATTCAGTTCAAGCCCGCGATTGCGGTGCGAGCGCGTCCTTCGCGTTCGGCCCAGTCGCCACCAATCGTGCGATAAGCGACGCCGGTCCGTTTCAGCACTGCCTTTGCCGTCGCAGCAAAGCGGGCGCGCCTGGGCTGGGTGCCGAAGAACCGCGTTCCGTCTTCTATCCACGGCACGTCGGCTTCGAACAGCAGGTAGAGATCGGCCTTGGGATAGGCCAGCAGTGTGTCAGGCACTTCGCCGAACAGCATTTCGGCCCAGGCCGCAGTCATCAGCGGATCGGTATCGAGCAGGGCCAAGGCCGCGCCGCCGGCTTCGACCGCCTTGACCCGCGCTTCGTGTCCCGCAGCAATCGCCAGCAGATCGGCCATGGTGAAGTTGGTGCCGTGCGATTCGGCATATTCGCGACCATATTCCGGGACCCACGGCAGGCCGAGTTCGCGGCTGAGCTTTTCTGCCAGCACCGACTTGCCAGTGCTCTCGGCCCCATGAAAGCAGACCCGGATCATGCTTCGGCGCGCTGGCGGCGTTCGACTTCGATCCATTCCTTGAGGCCGAACAGGCTCATCACCAGCATCCCGCCATAGAGCCCGGCGGTGGGATAGAGCCCGCGGTTGATGTAGAGCAGTACCGCTGCAACATCGATCGCGATCCACAGTACCCAGTTCTCGATCCGGCGATAGCCGAGCAGGATTTGCGCCGCGACGCTGGCCCCGGCGATCGCGCTGTCGGCAAAGGGCATCGCGGCATTGGTATAACGGTGCATCAGCCAGCCTAGGTTGAGACTGATCGCGGCGGTGACGGTCAGCCAAACCGCGCGGCTTTGCCAATCGAGCCAGCGCACCGGCACGCCGGAATCGTTGATCCCGTCCTGCGCGGCGCGGTGCCACAGCACCCAGCCCCAGATATTGGCGAGGATGAAGAACACCTGCAGCCCGCTTTCGGCGTAGAGTCGGCTTTCGAAGAAGATGAAGACGTAAAGCGTGACAGAGGCGATCGCGAAGGCGAAGTTCCACTGCGAACGGAAGATCAGCAGCGCGATGTTGATCAGGCCGAGGGCCATCGCCGCCCATTCGAGTGCCTTGAGGACTTCTGCGCTCAGGATCATCCCAGCACCGCTGCCCATTCGGGCTCCTTGAACCCGACCAGCAGTCCACCCGGATGCTCGACAATCGGCCGCTTGATGCAGCTTGGGTTGGCAGCCATCAGCGCTACGGACTTGGCAGAATCGAGATCGACCTTGTCGTCATCGGGCAGCTTTTTGAAGGTGGTTCCGGCACGGTTGAGCACCTTCTCCCAGCCCGCAGCGTCGCACCACGCGGCGAGCCTGGCGGGATCGGCGCCAGCCTTTTTGTAATCGTGGAAAGCATAGGCAATCCCCTGTGCGTCCAGCCAGGTCCGCGCCTTCTTCACCGTGTCGCAGTTGGGGATGCCGTAAACGATCATTGCGGTGCTTCCAGCTTTTCGAGATCAACGCGGATTGTTCTCTCGAGATCATCCAGCGCGATCAGAGCATTGTTCATGGACTGAAAGGTGGCGGCGATATCAGCCTCACTCTTGGCTTGCTGATTGGCTTTGCTCAACGCGGGAAGCGCTTTGGCCAGGGGCAGAATCTGGTTCAAAACCGCTTGCTGTTTTGCCGTGCAGCCAGTCCGGTCGAGTTTGGCATAGCCATGATAATGGAAATCATCCCCGGCAACTTGCTGCGCATCGGGCACCGCGGCAAGCCGCTTTTGGCAAGCGAGTTCGGGGCTTTCAGCAGAAGCGCAACCTGCCAGAACAGCATAGGCGAACAGCCCGCCAAACCTGAATGATCTGCGCATCAGCTTTGGGGCCCTTGAAAATGGCGCACTTTGGGATCGGTGCAGGAATAGAGCGTGTAGCTCTCGTAATATTCGCTCCGGCCCCGTGCCTGAACGCGGGCGTGTTCCGGGTGGCTGCCCCAGGCCTTGGCCGCTTCCTCGCTGTCCCATTCCGAGATCGCGACCACTTCGCCATCTTCGGCGACAAAGCCCTTGATCGAGATGAAACCGGGCTGCCCGGCGGCAAGTTCCTCCATCCGCGCGTTGTCCGCCTCATAGGCGGCGCGGTCCATGTCGGGGCGTTTGCTGTTGCGAAACACGGTCAGGTACATGACCACTTCCTAAACCGGATATGGACAGCGGCGCAATCAGGCGGCAAAGCCTTGGCCCATGTCCATCAACACCTTCGGCCGTCTGCTGCGTTTCACCACCTGGGGCGAAAGCCACGGGCCGGCCTTGGGCGCCGTGGTCGATGGCTGCCCGCCGGGGCTGGAATTGAGCGAGGCGGTGATCCAGCCGTTCCTTGATGCGCGGCGGCCGGGGCAGTCGAAGTTCACCACTCAGCGGCAAGAGCCCGACGCGGTGCGGATCCTGTCCGGTGTGTTTGAGGGGCGGACCACCGGCACGCCCATTTCGCTGATGATTGAGAATGTCGACCAGCGCAGCAAGGACTATTCCGAGGTCGCCAAGGCCTATCGCCCCGGCCATGCCGACTATGCCTATGACGCCAAGTACGGGTTTCGCGACTATCGCGGCGGCGGGCGTTCGTCAGCGCGTGAAACCGCGGCGCGGGTCGCGGCAGGCGGCGTGGCGCGGTTGGTAATCCCCGAAGTCGCGATCCTGGGCTATGTCTCCGAAATCGGCGGCGATGCGATCGATCCAGCCAATTTCGACGCCGACGAAATCGCGCGCAATCCGTTCTTCTGCCCCGATGCCAAGGCAGCGACCCGCTGGGAAAAGATTGTCGATGATGCGCGCCTGGCCGGTTCCTCGGTCGGCGCAGTGGTCGAATGCGTGGCAATCGGCGTCCCGGCCGGCTGGGGTGCGCCGCTCTATGGCAAGCTCGATGCCGATCTGGCGGCGGGGATGATGGGGATCAACGCGGTCAAGGGCGTGGAGATCGGCGACGGTTTCGCCGCCGCGCGGCTGACCGGCGAGGGCAATGCCGATCCGATGCGGCCCGGCAACGATGGGCCGGTGTTCACTGCCAACCACGCCGGCGGGATCGCGGGCGGGATCAGCACCGGCCAGCCGGTCAAGGTCCGCGTCGCCTTCAAGCCGACCAGTTCGATCCTGACCCCGGTCGAGACGATCGACCGCGACGGGCAGGCCGCCGAAATCCGCACCAAGGGCCGCCACGATCCCTGCGTCGGCATTCGCGGGGTGCCGGTGGTCGAGGCGATGATGGCGCTGGTCCTGGCCGATCACAAGCTGCTCCACCGCGGGCAATGCGGCTGAGATGGCCGCCTATTTCGCTGCAATCCTTGTCTTTGTAGGCCTGCTCTGGTGGTTTAACCATCAGCGCCAGACCCGGCTCGATGCCGATCCGGGACAGCAGGAACTGGCCCGCCTGCTCGCCAGCGCGGCGATGGAACGGGGCGCGACCCGTCAGCAGGTGCTCGATCAGCTCGCGGTCATTGCGAAGGGCAGCGCTGATCGCCGGGTCCGGCTCAACCACGCAGTCATGCTGGTCCGCAGCGAAGCCGCGCCGGACCTTTACGAGAAGGTCCTTGCGCTTTCGCGGCAGCTTTGACTTGGCGCTGCTACTGCGCCTTGGCCGGGCAGGGTCCTTTGAGCACACCGTCTTCGCGCACGACCACGACCAAATCGGCATTGCCGGGCACTTCGGTGGTTATGGTCAGGGAATAGCGCGTTGGACTGTGCTCACCGATATAGGTGATCCGGCGGGCATTCGCGTTATTGACGGTGCGGCATTGATCGACCCGGCGATATGGGCCGTCGAACGGACTGATCTCGATCACCCGGCAGATCACGCCTGGGGCCAGTTCCTTTTCCCGACCAATCTTAGGAAATGCGTCTTTGCCAAGCGGCGGCTTGCATGAGGTTTTGGTGTAGCCCTTTGCACCTTGCGCGGCTGCTGGCAGCTTGAGCGGCGTGATCGTCACCGCCCATTCGCCGCCGCTCTGATAGCTTTCATCAGGCGTGGTCGCGCTGCAAGCCAGCAGCATGATCGCAAGCAGAGCTGCAGTTCGCAATTGCATGGCTTACCCCCTCAAACTAGCTCCCAGCTTCGCCGCCGCCCCAGTCACCCGCTCGGCAATCGCCTTGAGTTCGGCCTCGTCATAGCTCTTCTCGCCGGGTTGAAGCGTAACTTCGACCGCCAGGCTCTTCTGGCCTTCGGGAACCCCTTGGCCCCGGAAGTCATCGAACAGACGCACCGCGACAATGTTGGCCTTGTCGCTGCCCTTGACCGCGCGAACCAGATCGCCCGCTGGCAGCTCGGCATTGACCAGGAAGGCGAAATCGCGGGTTACCGCCTGCAAGGCGGGCGGGGCATAGCCGCTGCGGGCAAAGCCACTGGCCTTCTTCGCCGGGATAGCATCGAGATGAATCCCCGCGACCGCGACCGGACCGTCGATGTCGAAAGCCTTGAGCAGCGCCGGATGGACCATGCCGAAGCTGGCCAGCTGCACCTTGGGTCCCAGCCGCAAGGTGGCCGACTGGCCGGGGTGATAGACATCGCCGGCTTCGCCCATAACTTGCAAGTTGTCGACCGGCGCACCGGCTACGCGCAACAGTTCCAGGCAGGCCGCCTTGGCGTCGAAGGCATCGAAACTTTGCGCCTTGCCGCCCTGCCAGCTACGCGGCGTGCGCTCACCGGCGAGGACCAGCACCAGTGTCGGATGCTCTCCATCGGCCAGATAGCGGCGGCCCAGTTCGAACAGCCGGACCGAGCCGGCCCCGCGATCCATGTTGCGGCGCACGGCGGAGAGCAGGCCGGGCAGCAGCGAGGGCCGCATCACCTTCATGTCTTCACTGATCGGGTTCTGCAGTACCCAATTGCCGCCGCCAACGGCCTCGGCCTCGCGCTCGGAAATGAACGACCAGGTGATCGCTTCGTGCAGGCCCAGCGCGGCAGCTGCGCGGCGGACCCGGCGTTCGAGCAGTTGCTCGGCAGTCGCGGTCGGCCGGGCCACGCCATCGGCGCGCGGCAAGGGCATGCTGGCGATGTTGTCCAGCCCGTGGATCCGCACCACTTCCTCGACCAGGTCCGGGCCGCCGTCGACATCGGGGCGCCAGGTCGGCACCTGAACCCGCCAGGTCTTGCGGCCCTGACCGATCTCGACCCGGTTGGTGTGGAATCCCAGCGCGGCCAGGATGCGGACCTGCTCGTCCTCGGCAATCGCCACACCGCCCAGTCGTTCGACCAGCGCCGGTTCATAGGCAACCTCTTTGACCCCGGCTGGAGGAGAGCCGGCGCAAACGATCTCGCTCGGCTCGCCGCCGCAGATCTCGACGATCAGCTCGGTCAGCAGGGCAAGGCCGGCATCGAGGAAGGCAGGATCGACCCCGCGTTCGAACCGCTGGCGGGCATCTGAAGTGAGGTTGAGGTTCCGTCCGGTGTCGCCGATCCGGACCGGATCGAAGTAGGCCACTTCGAGCAGCACGTCGGTTGTGGCTTCCGAACAGCCCGAATGTTCGCCCCCCATGATCCCGGCGATATCATGGACACTGATGTCATCAGCGATCACGGTCATCTCGGAGGTGAGGGTGTATTCCTTGCCGTTGAGCGCCAGGCAGGTCTCGCCGTCCTTGGCGCGGCGAGCGAAAATTGCGCCGCTTAGCTTGGCCAGGTCATAGGCATGGGCGGGGCGGCCATAGGCCAGCATCACGTAATTGGTAATGTCGACCAAGGCCGAAATCGGACGCTGGCCAGCGCTTTTAAGCCGGTCCTGCAGCCAGGCCGGGCTGGGGCCGTTCTTTACGCCGCGGATCGCGCGGCCATAAAACGCCGGGCACCCTTCCGGATCGTCGGTACGGATCGGTATCGGGCAGGGGAAGCTGCCGGGAACCTGTTGCACCGCGATTGGCTTCAGCTTGCCGAGTCCGAAAGCGGCGAGATCGCGGGCGATGCCGTAAACGCCCATGCAATCGGGCCGGTTGGGGGTAATCGCCACGTCGAACACCGGATCGGCGCCGTGATATTCGGCAAAGGCCATGCCGACCGGGGCTTCGACCGGCAGCTCTATGATCCCGTCGTGATCGTCGCCCAGTCCCAGTTCGGCGACCGAGCACATCATCCCGTTCGACTCGACCCCGCGGATCGCGCTCTTCTTGAGCTCGAACCCGCCATTGGGCACCACCGCGCCGGCCACGCCGAGCACGCCGATCATGCCGGTGCGGGCATTGGGCGCGCCGCAGACCACCTGGAGCGGATCGCCCGAGCCGGTATCGACGGTGAGCACCTGCAGCTTGTCAGCATTGGGATGCTGCTCGGCGGTCAGCACCTTGGCCACCACAAACCCGCCAAGCTTGTCCGCGGGGTTTTCAATACCCTCGACTTCGAGTCCGACAGCGTTGAGCGCGGCAGAGATCTGTTCGACCGAAGCCTCGGTTTCGAGGTGGTCCTTGAGCCAGGTCAGCGAGAACTTCATGCCCGCACTCCCACACCGGCGGAAAGGGTCGGCACATCCAGCGGCGAGAAGCCGTAGTGAGCCAGCCAGCGCACATCGCCATCGAAGAAGGCGCGCAGATCATCCATTCCGTATTTGAGCATGGCGAGCCGATCGACCCCGACGCCGAAGGCAAAGCCCTGCCACTCATCGGGATCGAGCCCGCCAGCGGCAATTACCTTGCGATTGACCATCCCGCTGCCGAGCAGCTCCATCCAGCCGTGGCCAGCAGCATCACCGCTGCCGCCCAGCACACGCTTGCCATTCACGATCGCGAAGCCGACGTCGACCTCAACCGAAGGCTCGGTGAAGGGGAAGTAGCTGGGGCGCAGGCGCAGGACGATGTCCTCACGCTCGAAGAACGCCTTGAGGAAGGTCTCGAGCGTCCATTTGAGGTGGCCGAGGGTGATGTTCCGGTCGATCACCAGACCTTCGACCTGGTGGAACATCGGCGTGTGGGTCGCATCGGAATCGCTGCGGTAAACCCGCCCAGGGGCGATGATCCGAATGGGGGCGCCCTGCCCAAGCATCGCGCGGATCTGCACCGGGCTGGTGTGGGTGCGCAGCAGCATCGCGCGGCCTTCACGGTCCTTGTCGGGGAAATAGAAGGTATCGTGCATCGCCCGGGCCGGATGGCTTTCGGGGATGTTGAGCGCGGTGAAATTGTGCCAGTCGTCTTCGATCTCCGGACCGGTCGCGACGGCAAAGCCCAGGTCGGCGAAAATCTCTGCCAGTTCGTCCATCACCTGGCTGACCGGGTGGATTGTCCCGCGCGGGGTTTCAAGGGCGGGCAGCGAAAGGTCGATCGTCTCGCTTGCCAATTGCGCTTCAAGCGCAGCCGCTTCCAGGGCCGTCTTGCGGGCGCTGAGCGCCTCGGTCACGCTTTCGCGCAATGCGTGGATCTGCGGTCCGGCTTCCTGGCGCTGTTCGGGGGACATTGCCCCGAGGGTCTTTAGCAGGCCTGAGATCGAACCCTGTTTGCCGAGAAATTCGACCCGCAGTGCCTCCAGCGCGCCCAATTCCTGTGCGGCGGCAATCCGTGCCAACGCTTCCTCGCGGGTAGCTGCGTGATCCACTGTCGAAATTCCACCTGTTCAGCCGAAAACGAACCCGCCTTTAGCGGGGCCGTGCGTCAAGTCAAAACGGCTTTCGTTCAGGCCGCGCGGACCGGGGCGATGCTGGGCTTGTCCAGCGTCTGGACCGGAACGCCATGGGCCTTCATCCGTTCGTGCAGGAAGCGCTCCAGCACCGGGTGCGGCTGGGCTGCGTACTCGCGCGGGGACACCCCCATGAATTCGCGGAAGTCGCGCACGAACTGGGCCTGATCGTGATAGTTCTGGTCCATCGCTCCGATCCAATTGAGCGAGGGATCGAGCATGAACTGGGCCAGGCTGCGCATGAATCGCTGGCGCCGCAGCAGCAGCTTGGGTGAGAAACCGAAATGGCGATGGCACAGTCGTTCAACCGTGCGCTGGCTCGCCGCAACGCGATCGACCAGGTCATTCACGGTGACGACTTGCGGATCGACCAGCGCGGCATGGACCGCCAGGATGCGGCATTCGTCAACCGGATCGGGTCGATCGAGATTGCGGAAAAAGGTGACGATCCGGCGCAGTTCGGCCGCTTCGTCGGGGGTTTCGCCAAAGATGGTGCGGGCCAGTGGGGCAATGTGCGCGGTTGCGTGATGGGCATAGCCATCGCAAACCCAATTGGCGCATTCCGATGCGGCCTGGTCGACAAATTTTGCCCAGCCCAACGGTAGCAGTCCGATACCCCAGATCCGCATCTTGGGCATTTCGAAATGGAGTGGATGGCTTGATGGGCCGGTTGCGACGAAGCTGGCATTGGTCAGTTCATTGCCGTTGTCGAACCAGCAGCGCGTCAGGTTTGGCGAGAAGAACCGCACTCCGGCCCATTCGGGATGGAGGCTATCGCAAATGACGTCATCGTCACCAGGGTCGATTTCGGTGCAGTAAAAGGTCGTGAAGTAGCCACGCAGATCTTCAGGCGGCGGATAGAACCGCACCTCAACTGATTGAGCGGACGACACGTTATCAGCGACCTTTATGGTTCTTGGTTGCAGCTCCTATATGGCTTGGCATGCACTGACAGGCAAGTGGCCAGCTGCACCTGAAACGAGTTCAACTTAGTAGCTGTTGGCCTACCCTTTCGGATCGGCGACAACGTGCATCGTTTGCAGCGCATCGCCAAAGGTCTTGGCCCGGGCCTTGATGAACGGGACCACCATCGGGTGGGGCATTGTTGCATATTCGCGTGGGCTCATTCCAATGAAGTCATGGAAATCGCGGATGAATTGGGGTTGATCTGTATAGTGATCGTCGATCGCGCCGGTCCACTTTCCGGCCGGGTCAAGGATGAAACGGCCAAGGCTGCGCATCAGCCGCTGGCGGCGCAGCAGCACCTTGGGCGAAAAGCCGAAAGCGGCATGAGTGGTCCGTTCAATCGTGCGTTGGCCCAGGCCGGTTCGCTCGCATAGCTCGCTCACTTTCGACACCGCGGGATCGAGCATCGCGGCGTGGATCGCTTCGATTCGCTGCTGTTCGCGGTTCGCGCGGCGGTTGAGCATGCGGAAGAAAGCGACAAACCGGTCAAGCTCCGCCTCGATGTTGTTCGGGGCAAGATGAAGCTCGGTCAACAGGGGCGTAAAATGGGCAAAGGCCGGGTGGCGGCTGCCGTCAACCAGCCGATTGGCCAGATCCCCGGCCGGGCCACGAATGAACTGCGCCCAGCCCAGCGGCAGCAGTCCGGCGCCCCACAGCCGGGTCGTACCCTGGCAAAAATGCACGCAGCAACTGCTGGGACCGGTTGCGACAAAGTGGACGCCGGACAGCCGGTCGCCACCTTCGATCCAGGCATCGGGGGCCACTCCGTTGAAGAAGCGCAAGTTGCCCCATTCGGGCAGCAGTGCATCGGGAACCATGGTCCCTTCTGGTGCGGTAAAGTTGATCAGGCAAAACGCGGTCAGGTATTGGCGCAGGTCTGCGGGCGCGAGAAAAAATTGCACGTCGACGGTGAGGTCTGACGACACCGGCAATCCCCCAGTTCTTGTTGCGGCGAAACTGCCCCAGCACCGCACAATTTACAAGCTGGGGATCAGGGCTGATGCAGCGCCTGGACGGCGGCTCCGGCTGCCACCGCACGAGCCCTCGCCGCCGATCGCAACACCGGGTGATCAAGCGCGGCGTATGTGCTGGGGCTCATCGTCATGAACCGTTTGAAGTCACGCACGAAATGGGCCTGATCTACATACTGGTAGTCGAGTGTCTTGATCCAGGTCAGCGAGGGATCAAGCATGAACTGGGCGAGGCTGCGCAGGAAACGCTGGCGCCGGAGGAGCAGCTTGGGGGAGAAGCCAAAGGCCCGCAGGCTGAGTCGTTCAAGCGAGCGTGACGATATGCCGAGTCGTTCCGCCAGATCTCCAACCGAGGCGATATTGTCGTCAACCAAGGCGGCGTGCGCCAGGCGGATGCGCCCTTCGTCTTCATGCGGCGGATGGCGATCGAGCAGTGCCAGCAAGTAGGCGTCGATCCGCGCGGCTTCGGCATGCGGATCGGCGTTTCCCCGGAACAAGCTGCCATGAAGGTCGGAAAAGTCACCGAACGGCGAATGGGCTTCGCAATCCACCGTCAGGTCTGCTTGCCGCTGGGCCGGAGTATCGATCAGCCTCAGCCAGCCAAGTGGCAGGATTCCGATCCCCCAGATCCGGGTCGGAGCCTCGATCATGAAATGGGTGGCTTGGCTGGTCGGGCCGGTCCCGATCGCCTGGCCAAGCCCCTTGTAGTCCTTGCCGCCAATCGCGAAGCGCCAGACCGGTATCTCGGAGAGCCGGATGTTGCCCCATTCGGGATGGAGCCAGTCCGCTACTTGTTCGCCCGGCTGAATCGCGAACTCGGTCAGATAATAGGTTGAGATATAGGGCTTCAGTGCCGGCGAGGGCATGAAGAAGCGGGTGCTGACGGCATCGGTCAGGCCCCGGTTCAGCATGGACAAGACTGGAATATGTTCACGCGCGCACCATTTCCGCCGGTTCAGGCCAAACCGAGCTAGCGCAGCGAGTGTGCGGGAGCAGATGCCGCAAGACAATACCCAATTGCGAATGAAAGCGCAAAGCGCGGGAACAGCTGTTGCCGTTCCCGCGCTTTGCGTAACCCGCTTGGGATCAAATCAGGCCGGCAGAGCTGCCTTGGCTTGGGCGATCACCGCCGAGAAGATGCCGCCTTCGTTCATCGCCAGGTCGGCCATTGCCTTGCGGTCAAGCTCGATGCCCGCCAGCTTGGTGCCGTGGATGAACTGCGAATAGGTCAGCCCTTCAGCGCGAACCGCGGCGTTGATCCGCTGGATCCACAGTGCGCGGAAAGTCCGCTTCTTAACCTTGCGGTCGCGGTAAGCGTACTGGCCGGCCTTTTCGACCGCCTGACGGGCAACGCGAATCGTATTCTTGCGACGGCCACGATAGCCCTTCGCCTGATCCAGAATCCGCTTGTGCTTGGCACGGGTGGTAACACCCCGCTTGATACGGCTCATCTTTCAGTACTCCTCAGTTGAGCCCGTAGGGCGCCCACTTCTTGATCGTCTTCGCATCTGCGTCAGAGATCGTGTCGGTCCGGCGGTGTTGACGGATGTACTTGGCGTTGTGGCTCATCAATCTGTGCCGCTTGCCAACCGCACCGTGCTTGATCTTGCCGGTGGCGGTGAGCTTGAAGCGCTTCTTGACGCCGCTCTTCGTCTTGAGCTTGGGCATTTTGGTCTCCTTGGTCGAGACACGTAAGACCAGCCTTGGCAGCCCTTGTTAGCCAGGCAGGTCATCGAATCCGTGTCAATGAAGGGCGCGCCACTAAGCAGGAA
>CAZOSI010000012.1:0-33478 GCA_964582485.1 uncultured Novosphingobium sp. | reverse complement strand
CACCGCGCGGTCGGTTCCGGCCCGCTCAAGCTGGGCAGCAAGCTGGGCCGGAGAGGTGCGGTCGGCTTCGGAGAAAACGACGTCGAACGCGACCACCGAAGCTCCAGCCTGACCGAGCCGATCAACCAGCCGGGCGAGATCGTTTCGTGACCAGGGCCACTGGCCGAGACGGCGGATGCTCTCATCGTCGATGTCGACCACACGAACCGCAGCATCTTCATAAACCCGCGGCGCGGCCCTCTGGTAGCTATCGAACAGCAGGAGACCCAGGCGCTCAACCGCTGGCGGGCGCACGAATTGGAGCAGTGCGACCAGCATCACCAGCGCCAGTCCGGCCAATACCATCGCTCGATTGTCGAACCAGCCGATGCCCGCTTTTACCATCAGAGCCCCGGCATTGTCATGATCCGCGCGACTCTCGGGCCGGACGGGCTGGTCGAACGTCTCCAGCGCCCTCTTGGCAAGCATCCAATTTGAATTTGCCACCGCTGTCCATCCCGCAAGCTTATGGGGCGCGTTCCGATGGCTGGCAACCGGTGAAACCAGAGGAAGATCGGCTTGCCCCAGAGGGTGCGACATGCCAGACTGCCAAGCGGCTGGAGGGCTGGATGCTGTCGATCGGAACCCCGGACTGTTCGCGCATTTGTGCTGGTGTGCGATCAGCTGACCATTGGTCTTTAGAGATCCAGGCGTGACCATCAGGCATATTTTCGGAGCCATTGTGCTCGCTGCCCTGCTGGTCGGCGCTGCGATTGCGAGTACGCGAGTTGAAGGCGTTGCAAGCTGCGCCGGGTCCACCTGTCATGGCCGGGCTGAAGGCAATGGCGCGGTTGTTCGTCAGGACGAGCTGCGTTTATGGCAAGAGCCATCGTCGCGCGGGGGTGCGCACAGCCGGGCCTACCTGGCGCTGGTATCGCCGCGCGGTGAACGGATCGCCAGTTCGCTGGGGCTGGGCGCCGCAGAACGAGCGCCCGCTTGTCTGGGATGTCATGCCACCCCGGCCGGCCAGCGCGGCGATCGCTTCCAGATCACCGACGGGGTCGGCTGTGAGGGCTGCCATGGCCCAGCCTCAGGCTGGATCGCCAGCCACTATGCCGTTGGGGCCAGCCATTCCGGTAATGTCGCAGGCGGGCTGGCCGCGCTCGACGTACCGGCTGTTCGCGCCTCGGTTTGCCTCGATTGCCATCTGGGCAGCATTCGGCCCGGCCAGTTCGTGACCCACGCGATGATGGCGGCCGGCCATCCCCGAATGTCTTTTGAGCTCGATCTGTTTTCATCGCTCCAGCAACACTGGGATGTCGATGCCGACTATGTGGCGCGCAAGTCAGGCAGCGACAGCGTGCGGCTGTGGGCCGTTGGCCAGGCCGAAGCCTTGCAGCGCACGCTTGGCCTGTTTTCCGAAGGAAACCTGGCCAGCAGTGGCATATTCCCCGAACTGACTTTTTACGATTGCCATTCCTGCCACCGGCCGATTGACGACAATCCAGAGCGGGTCCGCACTTTCGAACCCAACCCGGGCCGCCCGATCACGTTCGGCCAGCCGCCATTCAACGACGAAAATATCATTATGTTGTCCGCGGTTGCCCGCGTGCTCGCACCGTCGCAGGCTGATCGCTTCGATGCGGCTGCGCGCGATTTCCATGCTGCGATGGGCAAGGGCCGCCCGGCGGCAGTGGCGGCTGGTGCGCGGCTGAATGCTGCAGCTGGGAATCTATCCGCCGCTCTAGGGCAAGGACCGGGCGGAGCCGACACTGCGTTTCAGGTGATCGCCGTGATTGGCGGCCGCGCGATCTCAACTCGTTTCACCGACTATGCAGGATCCGCACAAGCGGTAATGGCGATTGACACCTTGCTAAACGCGCTCGTCCGTGAAGGCCGGGTGACAGTTGGCGCGGCTTCCGGGATTCGTGCCCACCTCAACCGCGCCTATGCTGCCGTTGCCAGCCCGACCGGATACAGACCGGCCGAATTCAGAGCAGCCCTGGGCCAGGCCGTGCGCAACATTATGGCGCTGAGATGATCCGGTTGTTGCTGACCCTGCCTGCGGTGCTGCTCCTCTCGGCTTGCGGCGGCGGCGGGGATTCCAGTGGCGGTTCAGGCGGCGGTGGCGGCGCTACTCCAACTCCAACTCCAACTCCAACTCCAACCCCCACACCGCCAGCCGGATTAGCCTATGCCGCTCCGGCGGCGGAATCGCTTAGCGTTGCCGATGTTCAAAAGGTGCTGGCGCAAGCAGCCGCCCAGGCCCAGGCCGACGGTCGGCCCGGGGTTATCGCAGTGACGGACCGGGTCGGCAATGTGCTTGCCGTGCTGCGAATGACTGGGGCACCGACTAGCGTGGCGATCCCACCGGCAAGCGACGGGTCACTGCAGGATGTTCAGGGGCTTAACGTCCCCGCCCCTGCCGCTGCGATCAGCAAGGCGATAACCGGGGCCTATCTTTCAAGCAGCGGTAACGCCTTTTCAACCCGAACCGCCAGCATGATCGTGCAGCAGCATTTTCCGCCCGGCCCGTCTACTACCGGACTCGAAAGCGGGCCGCTGTTTGGGGTTCAGTTCAGCCAGCTGCCCTGCTCCGACCTTACGACCAGGCTTGCGCCAGGCCCGGCATTCCTGGTCGGACCTAAACGGTCTCCACTGGGGCTTTCGGCCGATCCGGGAGGTTTTCCACTCTACAAGAACGGTGTCGTGGTTGGCGGAATCGGGGTTGCTGCCGATGGGACCTATAGCTTCGACGCTAACGTGCTTGATATCGACAATGACGCCGATGAGCGGATCGCGCTGGCCGGGACAGTCGGGTTCGAGGCCCCGTTGGACGTTCGCGCCAACCGGATTTCGCTCGATGGCACGTTGCTGCGTTATACCGACACCGACTACGCAAGCCTTTCTGCGGTTTCTGGCGCAAGTTTCGCCGCAACTGTGCCGGCACTTGGCAGTTTCAGCCCGGTTACCGGCTACTACACAATCGCTGCCATTCAGGCGGGGTCGGCTTACGGAACCGAGGCGTCCGGAGTACGCCGCGCTACTGCGGCCGAGTTCACCAATGGCGATGCCTTCGTCCTGACCGACGGATCGGGCACGAACCGCTATCCGCTGCGGCCTGGAAGCGATGGTGCCGAAGTCGGGACCGCGCTTTCGGCGCTCGAAGCACAACGCATCCTGGAACAAGCCTTTGCCGTGATGTCGCGGGCGCGGGCCCAGATCCGCAAACCGCTAGACAGTCTGGCGCAAGTAACGATTTCGCTGGTCGATACCCGCGGTGTGCCACTGGGGATCGTGCGCTCACCCGATGCACCGGTATTCGGAATTGACGTATCACTGCAGAAAGCCCGCTCAGCCGCATTCTTCAGTAATGCCAATGCCGGCGCACAGCTGCTGGCCGATCCCAGTTCCGATGTCCGGGCCTTTGTGCCCGCTTTGCGCAACCTGTTCGCCGATCCGGCAGCACTGACCGGGCGGATGGCATTCTCGAACCGCGCGATCGGAAATCTGGCGCGGCCCTATTTTCCCGATGGCGAAGTCAGCCAGTCGAACGGTCCATTGTCGCGGCCGATCAACAAGTGGAGCCCGTTTTCGACCGGGTTGCAATCGGCATTGGTTCTGACCAACCTGGCCCAGCATCTGAACTTCGTGACAGGCGCCAGCCTCAGTGATACGCCGGCACGGTGCAGTTTCATCCCCGATGTGGCACCCGGCCAGAACCGCCTGCAGAATGGTCTTCAGATTTTTCCCGGCGCGGTGCCGATCTATCGCGGCGACAGGCTGATCGGGGCACTCGGGGTATCGGGCGACGGGATCGATCAGGATGACATGATCGCCTTCATCGGCCTTGAAAACGCGGCAACGCAGCTGGGCACGCTCGACCACGCGCCTGCCGCGATCCGTGCCGATCAACCCACCTTTGTCCTTGGCGACGGCAGGACCACCCGGCTCCGTTACGTAAGCTGCCCCTTCGCTCCATTTGTCGGAAGTGCAGTGCAGAACATCTGCCAGGGGTTTTAATGGAATCGGCAACCCTGGTCATGGCACTGCTGCTCGCTCAGGCATCGGCCGAGGCGCCGCCTCCCGCCGCCACGCCCGAGGAAGAAGTTACCCCGCCCGAAGTCGATCCCGGGGTCCTGCCTGGCCGTCGCCGTCCCGGCTTTGAAACCAGTTTGCCGGAACGGGCCCTACAGGACAATCCGGGCGCGGTCCGCGCGCCGCCGCCAGAGGCTTTTCCGACCGAGCAGTTCCCGGTGCCGGACCGCTGGCGGATCATGACCGGTCTTTGCCCGGCGCGTGGCACCAGCCAGACCCTGCTCGAACTCTATCCAAATCTGCGACAAGTTTGCCATTCGCGGCGCGATCCGTTCCATCAGAACTTGCTGAAAGGCGATTTGCCCCTGGCGCCAGGAAAGCGGCCCGGCTTTTTAAAGGGTGACGACTGGTTTCTGACGCTCAATGCCATATCCGACACGGTGATCGAGCCACGAACCTTTCCGATCCCGGTCGGCGTCCAGGCGAGCGAGCGGCCCGGCAGCCTTGATGTGTTTGGCAAGGATGCCAGCTACGTCTTTTCGCAGAGCTTCATTTTCGGAGCCGCGCTGACCAAGGGCAACACCGCTTTCAAGCCGCCCGAGATCGAATACCGCGTCGCCCTGGCCTTCAATTTCAACTATGTCGATGTGCCGGAACGGCGGGTGCTGAGTGTCGATCCCAGCAAGCCCAGCAGGCGCGCCGACCACTTTGTGGGCGTGCAGGAACTGTTCGTGGATTACCACATCCGCGATGTCTCGGACCGGTTTGATTTCGATTCCGTGCGGTTCGGGATTCAGCCATTTCAAGCCGATTTCCGCGGCTTCTTGTTCAACGACAATCAGCTTGGTCTGCGGCTGTTTGGCACCCGCGACGGCAACCGCTGGCAATACAACCTGGCCGCGTTCTGGCGACTGGAGAAGGACACCAACTCCGGCCTCAACACAATCTTGCAGCGCCCCCGCAAGGACTGGCTTTTTGTCGCCAACCTTTATCGGCAGGATTTCCCCTTGCCTGCGCTGACCAGCCAGATCACAGTCGCCTACAACCGCAACCGCGAAGCAGGTGATGTCAAGATTGACGACAACGGCTTTCCCGTCCGCCCGGCCTTGCTTGGCACCCTGCGCGGGCGGAACTATGACGTGACCTACCTGGGGTATAGCTTAGATGGTCGGATCGGACGGCTGGGTCTGACTGGCTCAGCCTATTACGCGCTGGGGCAGGACCGCGCCTCTTTCTTCACTGGTGAGCATGCGAAAATCCGCGCTGGCTTTGCCGCCGCCGAGCTTTCGTATGACAAGGACTGGATGCGTTTTCGGGCTTCGGCGCTCTATGCCAGCGGCGATGGCAACCCGCGCGACAATACCGATGCCGGTTTCGATGCGGTGTTCGAAAACCCGATAATTGCCGGCGCCGATACATCATACTGGATCCGCCAGACGATCCCGTTTGCTGGGGGCGGAAGATCTGTCGCGGTCAACGGCCGTAACGGAATTCTCAATTCGCTGCGTTCATCGAAGGAACAGGGGCAATCCAACTTCAACAATCCCGGCACGGTCCTGCTGGGGCTGGGCGGCGATTTCGATCTGCGGCCAACACTGCGGCTTACCTTCAACGCCAATCACTTGTGGTTCCAGAACACTGCCGTCCTGCAGGAGCTGCGCAACGAAGGCTCAATCCCGAAAGATATCGGTTGGGATCTTTCGCTCTCGACAATCTGGCGGCCCTGGGCGAGTCAGAATGTGGTCGTGCGGCTATCGGCTGCCACATTGCTCCCGGGGGCGGGCTTCAAGGATCTGTTCGATAACAGCCAGCGCCACCGCCGTTACTATTCGGTGCTGGCCAACGTGACCCTGGCATACTGATGCGGGCGCAGCGCTTCATCCTTGCACTGTCAGTGCTGATCTGCGCGGGCAGCCTGTTGCTGCGGGCCTCTGGCGTCGGCGCCGCCGAGGGTGAAAAGGCGATAGCGCGCGACTATTCGCTGGTCACTGCCCCGCCCGCCCCGGCTCGGCAAAGCGTCGACGATGTCCTGACCAAGACCGAGGGCTGCCAGAGCTGCCATGTCGCTTCCGAAGCGCCGACCATGCACGTTTCGCCCGCTGTGCGGTTGGGCTGCACCGATTGCCACGGCGGCAATGCCAATGTTCGTGGCAATCCCGATCTGCCAAGGAACGACCCGGCCTATGCTGCTGCGCGGGACAGCGCGCATGTGCTACCGCGCTTCCCCAAGGCCTGGCATTTCCCCTCTTCTGCCAATCCGAAGCGCAGCTACACCTTGCTCAACCGCGAGGCACCCGAGTTCGTTCGCTTCGTCAACCCGAGCGATTTCAGGGTCGCGCGCGAGGCTTGCGGCTCATGCCACATGGCAACGATCGAGGCTGGTGAGCGCTCCTTGATGGCGAGCGGGGCGATGTTGTGGGGCGGCGCGGCCTACAACAACGGGATCGTACCGCTGAAGAACTATACGTTCGGCGAGGCCTATACCCGCGATGGCAAGCCGGCCAAGATCGTCACGCCCGGTACGCTGACCAAACGCCAGGCCGCGCGGGGGGCATTGGCCGCGCTCTACCCGCTGCCGCGCTGGAATGTGGTGCCACCGGGCGATGTTTTCCGGGTGTTCGAGGATGGCGGACGCACTAACAACAGTGCCTTCCCTGAGGTTGGCCTGCCCAATGCCAGCGGTTCGATCCAGCGGCTTGAGGAACCGGGCCGGCCCGACCTCAAGCAATCGAACCGCGGGCCTGGAACAGGGCTGCGGGTAGCGATCCCGGTGCTTAATGTGCACAAGACCCGGCTCAACGATCCGTTCACCTGGTTCATGGGAACCAACGACCAGCCGGGCGACTATCGCCATTCAGGCTGTGCGAGCTGCCACGTCATCTACGCCAATGATCGCGAACCGCGCCACAGCCTGACCTATGCCGACAAGGGCCGTGATGGACAGAGCGCAACAGTCGATCCAGCAATCGCTGGTGGGCGCAGTGGCCATGCAGCGCTGAAGGGCGATCATGGCGATGAAAACGGGTCGGTCGAAGTAGAGGACCGGGAATCGGGCCATCCGATCGGCCATGTTTTCACCCGCGCGATCCCCACTGCGCAGTGCATGTCATGTCACATGCATCAGCCCAATGTCTTCGTGAACTCCTACCTGGGCTACACCATGTGGGATTACGAAGCCGACGCGCCAATGATGTGGCCCGGCCCCGAAAACCGCGCGCCTAAACCGCCGGGAATGGCGGAGGCTGATTATCAGCGGCTTTACCGCTACCAGCGCTATCCCGACGCTGCGACAACCCGCTCGATCAACGATCGCAATCCCGAGGCTGCGGCAGCACGCGGGCTCTGGGGCGATCTGGACTTCACCCGCAACGTCTATGATCTGAACCCGCAGCTGCGGGACACCCAATTTGCCGACTATCATGGCCACGGCTGGAATTTCCGCGGGGTCTTCAAGCGCGATCGCGAGGGTAACCTGCTCGATGCAGGCGGGGCAATCATCGACCCAGACGATCCCGAAAAGTGGCGGCGGAGCGGTGAAGGAAAGTTCGTTCCGCCTGGGACCAATCCCGGCAAGAGCGTCCACCTGATGGACATCCATGCCGAAAAGGGCATGCAGTGCGCTGATTGCCACTTTGCGCAAGACAGCCACGGTAACGGCCTGATCTATGGCGAAGTGGCCAACGCGGTCGAGATTGGCTGCGTCGATTGCCATGGCACAGCCGATGCCTATCCGACGCTGCTGACTTCGGGTCCAGCCGCTCCGCCCAAAGGCAACAATCTGGCATTGCTGCGCAATCCGGACGGGAAACGGCGGTTCGAATGGTCCGACGGTGGCGGCGGGCGGCGCGTGCTGATCCAGCGCTCGATTGTCGATCCAGGCCTTGAATGGCAAGTCCGTCTGGTCAAGGACAGCGTCGATCCGGTCAACCCCTACTTCAACCTCAAGGCCGCGCGCGCCAAGCTGATGAGCCGTTCGGGAGCGGAAAGCGGCCAGTTTGACTTTGGTCCGGGCGTGCCCAAGTCAGACCGGGCGCACCAGGACAGCGAGCTGACCTGCTACTCATGCCACCTCTCATGGACCACCAGTTGCAGCGGCTGCCATTTGCCGATCGAGGCCAACTGGAAAACCGCCGAGCATCACTTTGACGGCGAGACGACGCGCAATTTCGCCACTTACAATCCGCAGGTCGCGCGCGACGACATGTTCCATCTGGGGCGCCACATGACCACCAAGGGCAATGTGGTGGCCCCGGTCCGCTCGTCCTCGGCCCTGATCCTGTCTTCGACCAATGCGAACCGCGAACGCATCTATGCCCAGCAGCCCCCGATCAGCGCACCGGGCTTTTCCAGCCAGGCCTTCGCGCCGCATTTTCCGCACACCGTGCGGACAACTGAAACCAAGACCTGCAGCGACTGCCACGTCGCGGCGAGCGAAGACAACAATGCGATCATGGCGCAGACGCTGCTGCTTGGGACCAATTTCGTGAATTTCGTCGGCCTTAACGCGTGGACTGGGTTGGAGGGCGGATTTTCCGCTGTACGGGTGACCGAATGGGAAGAACCGCAAGCGGTCATCGGCTCGTACCTTCAGCGCTTCGCCTATCCCGACTACTGGCGGATGCATGTTGAAGAGAACGGCCGAGAGCTCAAGAACTGGACCCGCGGCAAGTCCTTTGACGGCAAGCTTTCGGGCGAAACCCAGCCGCTCGAACAGTTCCGTAACATCACCCAGGGGACCCCGGACCGGGTTGGCTGCCTGCAACTGCGCGGGGAATATATGTTTGTAGCCCAAGGCAAAGGGGGCTTTCATGTCTATGACGTAGCCGCCGTTGCCAACAAGGGCTTCGCCGATCCGATCGTTTCTGCCCCGTTTGCGGGTGACGCGCATGTCGACAGCACCAATGCCACCTGCATGGCCCTGCCAACCAACCAGCCGATCGCGCCGCTGCGCAACACCCCGCTGATGCGCGAAGCCAATCAAGAGCAGCCGTTCCTGCCGATCTACCATTATGCTGCAATCACCGACAGCGTCGAGGGGTTGATCATGGTCGACGTCAACACCTTCGCTGATGGCGAATTGCGCAACAACCGGATCAAGCGCGCTCTGACCTGGAACCCGGAAGGCGTGCTGAACGGGGCCCGGCATGTGGTGCTGGCGGGCGAGATTGCCTACATCACGGCTGACAAGGGCCTGATAGTAGTCGACCTGTCCGATCCGCTGAAGCCCAAGGTCGCGGCGGTGCGCGAACTGGCTGGGGCCCAGGCGAGCGCGATCCAGTTCCGCTATTTGTGGGTTACAGACAATGACGGGCTAAAGCTGTTCGATGTTACCGATCTGCGCAATCCGCTCGCTGTGCCCGAAGCAACCGTGCCCATGGCCGGAGCTCGGCGGCTCTACGTCGCTCGGACCTATGCCTATGTCGCGGCCAAGCAGAACGGGCTGGTGATCGTTGACGTCACGCAGCCCCGCACGCCCCTGATCTACCAGCGGGTCACGCTGGACGGGCAGCTCAACGATGCCGAAGATGTGGTTGTTGGATCGACCAATGCTTCGCTGTTTGCCTATGTCGCCGACGGGCGAAATGGGCTCAAAGTGCTGCAATTGACCTCACCTGAAAGCCAGCCCAATTTCTATGGCTTCTCACCCAAGCCCAAGCCCGAACTGATCGCCTGGGCCCGCACCGCCAGCCCGGCTATCGCACTGTCCAAAGGGCTCGACCGCGACCGCGCGGTAGATGAGACTGGCGGCCAGATCGCCGTATTCGGCCGGCTTGGATCGCGCCCGTTCAATCGCCGCGAGATGGAAAGCCTGTACCTTACCGGCAAGGGCAGCCTCTATCGGGTCAGCGACGAGGGAAGCATGAACAACTGGCGCCCGGCGCGTTAGTCCAAGCGCTCCCTGGCGTTCTGGCTAACCGTCTTGGCCATCGCCGCATCAAAACTTGCTAACACTTCCCACGGCTGGCCGATCGGCACCGTCCCAAAATGTGAGGTGAGCTTGGCGCCGTCCCAGCGGTGCAACGCATATCCGGCTGGCTCGGCGCTGACGAGAGGCCGACCGTCGGGCCGCTCCGGGTCGATCGCGCTGAGGTCGAGAGTAACATGGGGTGCACTTGATGGACAGACGATCAGCGGGATGCCGCAGAAAGTAGTGTAGATCGGGCGGTGCATGTGGCCAGCGATTATCGCCCGGACCTGCGGGCGTCCCGCAATCGCACCGGCAAAACGCGCTATCCAGGACTCGCTTGCTCCGCTGTCGAGCCACTCGATCCCGGTTTCGACCGGGGGATGATGCATCGCAAGAAGCACCGGGGTTTCCGGATCGCCATCAAGCAAGGCGCTGAGCCAGGCAGCACGCTCATCACAGAATGCGCCGCCATGACGGCCCGGTTCGGTCGTATCGAGCGCGATCAGGCGAAGCCCAGGAAGCGCAACCTCAAACTGGACAAAGCCGCCGGGTTCCGCGTTTTCGGGAAAGGCGGCTTGCAGCCCCTCACGCCGATCCCAATTGCCGACCATCAGGCGGACCGGAAACGGACAAGCGGCGAGCAGTTGGACCAGGCGGCTATAGTTGCCAGCTTCGCCATAAGCAGCAAGATCGCCGGTCATGATCAGGAAATCCGGACGGTTGGGGCCCGTGTTCAGGTGATTGAGCACGGCGCCCAGCCTAAGGACGTTGTCTTCCTGCGGGTTGTCCCGATCGAACCCGATATGGCAATCGGTAATCTGTGCAATCAGCACATGAGCCTCCTTCACTCTCGCCGCCGCGGAGCGAGACCGCGGGGTGCCGCCGCGCCGAGATGATAATCGTGACACATCGCGCAACCCGACGAAATCTTGCCGCGGGGCGCATCCTCACCCAAATGACAAGTCCGGCAGGTGCCAAGGTTCGGAAGCAGCAGATCGGCCGCGCTCGATGATTTTTGCGCCGCATGACAGGTGCTGCACTTTTCTTGCTTGTGAGCTGAGTGACTGAACCAGCCATGGTTCATATAACGTGAAACCTGTGTCACCGGGACCACCGAGAAGCGCTCACCATTGTTCGAAGGCGTGTGGCATTCACCGCAAATTCCCTTGCTCGACAAGGCTTGCGCGGCAGAACCGATCGCTGGCGCCGGACGGGCGAAGCGCGCGTAGTAGGTTCCGCCGTTGGCATATTCGCCAGGCCGCCGGCGTCCGGTAGGGATCGGCGCAGAAGCGCTGCGAGCGACAGAGAGATCGGCGATCATCTGATCGACATCGCCGTGGCGCAGGCGCCGGAAAGTTCCACCGACCTTGTCATAAGCCAGGCTGTGGCAAGATTCACAATCGCGTTCCATCTTGATTGGCTGAAAGCGGATTCCGTCGTCCGTCGGGCGGTGGCACGATGCGCATTGCAGCGCCTGTCCGCGCCCCAAACGCTTGGCCATTTGCGCCGCGCCGCCGCGCGGATCCAGGTGCAGATCGTGCGCAAAGGTCAGCCCGCTCGCTTCGCGCGGGCGCTCAGACAGCGAAACCCGGGTGAGCTTGTCGCTGCCCAAAGTCTGCGCCAAGGCCGGACGAAACTCTGGATGGGACCGGCCAAAATCAGCCGCGTTGCCAAGTTTGGTATCGCTCAATCGGTCCTTGAGTGATCCGTGGCAATCTGCGCAGAACGCCTGGGCCGGAGGCGGCATCCGCCCTGCCCCCTCATGCTCGGTATGGCAGTCTGTGCAGGCTCCCGGGCCCGGCTTGCCGAAAGCATGGGCGATCCGCCATTGCTGCTGGTCGCCCCAGCTACCGGGGCTGCGGGCGTTGGCCAGCCACTCAGGCAAGGCATGCTCGTGGGTATCCTTGTGGCAGGTCAGGCAGGTCTTGTCCTGCACTGGCTCAAACGGCTTAACATGGCACGATTCGCATTTGCCTTCGAGCTGATGGTGCGCCTGGCTGAGCGGCCCCGAGCTCCAGGCAGCGTCACCTGCGATGCCCTGCTTAGAGGCCGGGTCGCGGGTAAGGTTGTTGTAGATCGGCACGGCCAGAAATCCGATCAGCACCGCCAATACGCCAAGCCAGGCCATGACCCGCTTGCCCGGCAGGCGTCCAGCCAGTGAAAAAACCACCTTCTCATCGGGCGCAGCCGCTTCGGCGAGCTGCCCGACAGTCAGCAGAACCGCACCGTCGCTGTCCTGGGTCACGGCCACCCGGAAGCTGCCGAAACGCAGCTCGCCACCAGTTTGCGGCGCAATCACGGCGCTCCTGACCTGCTTGCCGTCGAGGGTGAAGCCAAGCGAGCCCAGCGCTTCGATTGCGATCCCGCCCTCGGCTTGCTGGCTGATCACCGCATGGTTTGGATCGAGCGAAAGGTCCGGCAGATGCAATGTATTGTCTGCTGACCGGCCGATCGTTACGCGGTCTCCGGCAAAGTCACGGTCGCGCACAATCGCGCGACCTTGGGCGGTGGTCTCGATGGATCTGAGCCGGAAAGTCATTTTTGCCGCGCCCGCTACCAGTAAAAGAAAACGCTGAGCACATGGGCAGCAAGCGCTGCCAGCAGCACGAATGTCGCCGGCACATGGACGTAGAGCCATATCTCAAGCAGCGCCTTCAGCCGCATGTGCCGCCGCATCCGTCCAAGCTGGGCCAAGCGTCGTTGCAGCAAAGCCTCAACTCTGATCATCGCCGGATCGGCGGCCTCATCCGGTCCGGCGCGATTGAATGCGTCAATCGCAGCCTGGGTCGAACCGCCGCTCTGACTGACGAACAGCCTTTGCCATAACCCGTCGGCTGCCACGCCTTCTTCGAGCGCGGCCAGCACCAGCTCGGTCCAGCGCCGATCCAGCGGCTGAGCGCCGTCCTCAAGCTGACGATCAACGGCATGCAGCGCCTCAAGCATTTGCGGTTGGGTCATTTCCTCACGGTTGCTGCTGAGCTTGGCCGGGAGGACCGAATAGACCACCACGCCGAACAGGCCCGAGGCGATCACCAGCATCATCAAACCATAGGCCAGACTGTGGACGTTCCAGCCCAGTTGGAATCCGGTGTGCAGGGTAACGATCACGATCAGTGCCAGGCCCAGATAGACGTGGGCCGAAGTCCAGGCTTTGAGCGACCAGGCCCCGCGGGTCATGGTTCGTTTGCGAAGACCGATCAGAGCCAGCCAGACGATCAACACGGTGCCGATTGTCCCCAGGGTGTAACCCAGCCACGTTCCCCCGTTCGGCCGCGGTTGCACGTCGGCGAGCGCATAGGCCAGGATCGCCACTCCGCACAGCGCCATTGCCCGCTTCAGCCAGCGGAACTGCCGATGGCGCAGGAAGCCCTCATGATCGGCGTCGATCTGGCGGCTCGTCTGGCGTCGCGGGGCGGCCGGCATCAGCTATCCCTAGCCAGCTGGGCGACCGAGAGCATGGTCTCGGGCGCAATCCGGATCGCCGCGCCAGTCGGGCAAGCGCGGACACAGGCGGGGCCGCCCTCGATCCCTGAACACATGTCACACTTGATCGCCTTCTTGGGCGTCTCGGTTCCCCTCGCGCGTTCCTTGCGCCATTTCAGAGGCGCTTCGCCAGGCCCTGGCCCGGCTGCGAACAACAGCCACGAAAGCAGCGATGGCTTCGCAGGGGGAACCGCGTCCATCCGGATCACGCCGTAGGGGCAGTTGCGTTGGCAATTGCCGCAACCGATGCAGCTGTCGTTGATCATCACTTCACCGTCCGGACCGCGCTGGATCGCATTGGGCGGGCAATCGGCCATGCAATGCGGATGCTCACAGTGACGGCACGAAGTGGGGACGTGGAGGTGGGCATAGGTTCGCCCCGCTTCGCGATCGAGCCGACTGAGCCCGTCGTGGCTGTCAGCGCAGGCCTTTTCGCAATTGTCGCAGCCAACGCACAGCGTCTCGTCGATCAGCAGCACATCGGTCGACTCGCCGATCCCGTTGTCGACCAGAAACTGGGCGGTTTGCGAATACATGTCGACCGAGCCGGAGAAGCTGTCCTTGCGGCTCTCGACAAAGGCGTTGATGTCGCGCCGGGCGGCCATGTCTGTCTGGGCCTTGCGCTGCAACTCGGGCTTCTTTGCAAGCAGCCGCGCAAAAGGCTCACCCGGCAGACGGATGACTTCAGACCGGATTGCGGCGCGAACCGTTGCAACGCGCGGCTTGCCATCGAGCAAAGCCATTTCGCCAAAATAGGACCCGGCGGGCAAGTAACTGAGGAAGACGGTCTTGCCGCCAATCGCCTTCTCAACCACCATCGAACCGCGCCGCACTACGAACAGATCGGTGCCGGTGTCGCCTTCGGCCAGGACGGCCTGACCGGCGCTGACCTGTTGCACCTCGGCAAGCTCGACAACCTCGGCCAGATCTTCACGGGTCAGGCCGGAACCGAAAATCTGCAGCAGCTGCCGCTCGATAGAGACGCGGGCAACTGCTCTGCCTGCGGCAGGCACGGTTGCAAGGAGTTTCAAAGCTGCGGTTCGCGACAGTTCAACGGCGACCACCGGTTCTGCCGCGCGCACCGTCGCACCGCGCCGACGCCCGGAAATAAGGCCGACCTCACCAACGATCTGGCCCTGTTCGATGGCCACGGTCCTGGCCGGATCGTCCTTGTCGACTTCGACCAGTACCGATCCTTCGGCCAGCGCAAACAGCGAGGATCCGGTATCGTTGCGGACGAACAAAGCCTCACCCGGCGCGAAGGCCCGCACCGTGCTGTCCAGCATCAGCTCGCGCATTTGCAGCGGCGAGACTTCGCGGAAGATTTCGACATTGGTGCCAAGCAGCTCAAGCCAATCGCCGACCGATCGCTGGCCTGGCAGGCCAGCAAAGCGTTGCTCCAGAATTGGTTCGTCGGCGGGCTTTAGGCTGCGGTTGCCGTTAAGATATTCAACGACGTCGTAGCCCTGATTCATGCAGTGCTTGATCAGCGGATAGCCGGCCAGCGCGCCGATCACATGAACCCCGGCGCGGGTAGTTTCAAAGGCCGGGGAAAGCACTGGCAAGGCCTCCCGATCCGGCCCGGAAAAGGCAATTCCACACCCCTCGATAAAGCCGCGCGGCGGGGCCGATCCCATTCGGGCAATGATTCGGTCACAGCGGATGGTTTCCTGGCCGTCGCGGGTATCGAGCACCAGCTCGCCTTCGCGCACCTCTGCCGCGCTGGTTTCCAGCATGATCCGCAACCGCCCAGTGGCTGCTGCTTCGTTGAGAAGTGCGACGTTGGCCGGTTTGCTGCGCGACATGTCAGCCGTGCGGTTGAGGATCGTAACGACATTGCGCTGGGCCTGATCGGCGGCAAGGCCCAGCGCATTCTCGATCCCGGCGTCTCCGGCCCCGACCACCACGATATGTTCGTCGATATATTCGGCCGGGTCATCCAGCTGATACTGGACATGCGGCAGATCTCCACCCGGACAGCGCATCAGATTGGGATTGCCCTGGGTCCCGATTGCAAGAACCATGGCTTCGGCCTGAATGACCTCTCCATTCGCCAGGCTGACCCGGAAATCACCCTGTTCACCCTCGATTCCAAGAACCTCGGCGTTGTACCGCACATTGACCCCCAGTGCGGCGACCCGTTCATCCCAACCGCCTAGTACCGTTTCCCGCTTGCCGGCCTCGAATGGCATGTCCGAACGCAGCACCAGCGCGCTGGGGGTGGCCATCACGTGCTTGCCTTTTTGGTACTTGAAGATCGTATCGGAGAGGTGATCTGACTTCTCAATCAGGACGTGGCTAAGCCCCAGTTCGGCCGCGTGCGCCGCTGCGCTCAGCCCGGCCGGCCCGGAGCCGACTATGGCAATTCGCACCCGTTCGCTCACTGATGGAATCCTCTGGCCCCTGACAAGGCAGAGTGTTGCATAATCGCAGCGGCTAATCCACACCGCAAGACGATGGAGAATCCAGAGCAGCAAAATAGACTGATCAAGATCGGCTCGCGGCTGGTCATCGTTGCGGCGCTGGTTGCCGCTGTTGTTGCAATAAGCCGCAACGCTCCCTTGCAAAGTGACCCGCCTGCAGCAGGGGCTGCGCAATCCGATCCGATCACGGCACTTGAGCTCCGCACCCGCGAGGAGCCCGATGACGCTGAAGCATGGTCAGCACTGGCGTCCGGCTATTTTGATCGTGAGCGGTATGACGATGCCGTGACCGCCTATGGTTCGGCAATCAAGCTGCTGCCAGTGCGGGCCGCGCTGTGGTCAGCGCGCGGCGAATCCCGGGTTATGGCCAGCCGGCACGATCCGATGCCGGTCGCCGCCATAGCCGATTTTGAGAAAGCGGTCGGGATCGACCCGAAGGATCCGCGTGGGCGTTATTTCCTGGCGGTGCGGCAAGACATTGCCGGGGATCACCAGGGAGCGATCGATAACTGGCTGGCACTGCTTGCTGACACGCCGCCGGGTGCGGTCTGGGAGGAAGACTTGCGGCGAACAATTGAGCAGGTCGGTAAGATCAACGGCATCGCGACGGCCGAACGGCTGGCCGCGGTCCGCCAGCCGCCACCGATACCAGCTCCGATGAGCCGCCCAAGGCCCGGCCCCAGCGCGGAGGAGCTAAGCCGGGCAGCTTCCATTCCGCCATCCGAACAACGCAGGATGGCCGAAGGCATGGTCTCGCGGCTCAAGGCCCGCTTGCGCAATGAAACGTCTGACGTGGATGGCTGGATCATGCTGATCCGCAGCCACATGACCTTGGGCCAGAGTGCCGATGCCCGCTCGGCTCTGGCCGAGGCGGTCGCTGCCAATCCCGGCCAGGCTGACCGGCTAAGGCAAGAGGCCGCCATGCTCGGCGTGCGATAGAATTTCGCGCGCCGTTACAGACCGAACAAAGCACGGTTCTCGATCAGAAAGATCGAAAATGTAATGATCAGCCCAGTCAGAAACAGCAGGTAGGCATAGCGCAGGAAACGGTATTTCTTGTGAAGAAGGACCATGCCGTTTTGGTGGATATCGCGAAGCATTGTTCGGTAAATGCTTTCATCATCGCCGAGCCTATCCAAAACCCGATCGGCAAATTCGTCTTCATCCCACTGTGTGAACGTGCCAAAAAACAACAGGTTGGGTTGCATTGCGGACCCGTTGCCGGGAGAGAACTTGGGAAGGACTGCAGCCACGGCGCACATTGCCGACAGAAAGGAAAAGCCTGCCAGCGCCAATAGCGCAATCGGCACGGTTCCGCTGCGCGCCTGGCCAATTGCGATCGTGAAAACCACAAAGGTCGCTCCCATCAGGATCGAAGCCTTTTGATCGGCCATCTGGCTGAGCGAGAGGTTGGTCTGGGTGGCGGTGCGGACCAGGTGGACAGCGTGCACAGAGAGCTTGCGGGGTTCCTCAGCCATCGGTCCAACTCCTTGGTATTTCACACCCGTTACTCTGCAAGAGGCTAAGCCGAACCAGACTGGCTGTATAGCCCTCGCGCTTCCATTCGAAATTCTCCTCTATGCGAAACCGGTCGGTTGCAACTTCGAAATGACGGCGCTGACCGGCAATCAGATTGGCGATGTTCCAGGCTTCCGAAAGCCAAAAATCGCAACCCCCATGATCCGGCGGCGACCGCTGCCACGTTTCGGGCATGGTCAAGATCGACTTTTACCTGGTCAGGCGAATCCGCTAGTCAGGATGACCATCGGCGTCAGAAACTTCAACTGGCGCAGTCAGTGACTAAACAGAATGAGGCCCGAAATGAACGATGCAGCTGCGAGCAAACCCCCTGCCCGCTACCACGCGGCTGCTATCGCTTTGCATTGGGTTCTGGCCCTGCTGCTGGCCTATCAGTTTGCACTGGGACTACGGCTTGAACAACAGGCACCAACGTCCGAAGTGTTCACCGCCTTCCAGCAGCATAAGTCGATCGGCATCGCGATACTGCTGCTCAGTCTGGTGCGGCTGGTGTTGCGGCTGACTAAGCCCCGACCCGAAGCGGTCGGAGCGACGGCTGAGCAGCTGGCCGCGCGGCTAGCCCATAGGGCGTTCTACGCGATCATGCTGCTCGCCCCGCTGAGCGGCTGGATCATCGTTTCGACCGCCAAGATCAAGGTGCCGACCGTGCTTTTTGGCCTGATCCCGCTACCGCATTTGCCGCTCTCCGCCGCAGGCCACGAACCGGCCGAACTGGCCCATGCGGTGCTGGGCTGGGCGCTGCCGGCACTGGTCCTGCTGCATGTTGCAGCTGTGTTCTATCATCTGCAGCGGCGCGATGCCGTGCCGCAGCGGATGGTTCCGGCAGGCATTGGTGCCGGGGCCGGGATCGCAGCGGGCATGACTTCGCTCGCCTTGACATTGTGGCTGGGACTTGCCGGGCCGTTACCGCAATTGTGGTCGAGCCTGACGGCGGCGGCCCCGGCAAGATCGCCGCAGCAAACTGTCCAGCCCTCCGAAGCGCTGGCGCCCACACCAACCGCCAGCGCCGAGCCCGATCCTGCCGCAAGCGATCTTGCGGCCGCGACAGCGGAAGCGAAAAGCTGCGAATGGGCCGTCGGCTCTGCCAGCCGTCTAGGTTTCACCGCCAATTACTCCGGCGAGCCGGTCAACGGAACCTTTCGCAATTGGGCCGCCAGGATCGTGTTTTGCGAAGACGATCCTGGCGCCGCCTCGATCGCCGCCAGCATCAGCCTCAGCTCGGCCGACACCGCTGATTCAAGTCGCGATGAGAACCTGAAGGGTCCGGCGTTCTTTGACACCGCCACATTCCCGCGCGCTCGCTTCAATGCCCGCGGCTTCAAGCCGTTGGGTGGCGGACGCTATGCCACCGATGGCACCCTGACCCTGCGCGGCAAGAGCCGCCCGGTCCGCCTGACCTTCACTCTCAAGGTGAGCGGAGATAAGGCGCAGGCCCAAGGCCTGGCGCGACTGAGCCGCCTGGAGTTCGGGGTTGGCACCGACGAATGGTCAACCACCGATCAGATCGCAGATGCGGTCTCGATCAATTTCACTATAGCTGCCAGCCGAGCAGGACAATGAGTTTGCCAAGCTAGGTTCTGAATGCTTGTCCCAGCCCCCGCCCTGCCCCAGCGTCCTGCCGCGATGCCAACCAGGCGGGCAACGCGCCGGATTGGTCACCGCCGCGATAATCTTCACCCCCGGCCGAAACAGGCGTTGACAAGCCCCGCACCCCCCCGCTAGTGGCGCCCTCCTACCCCGGCAGCGGCGCTTCGGCCTGGCTGCCACCGTGCCCAGATGGCGGAATTGGTAGACGCACCAGCTTCAGGTGCTGGCGCTCGCAAGGGCGTGGAGGTTCGAGTCCTCTTCTGGGCACCATTTGTTCTCTTCAGGACATCCCAAAAAGTCTATAAAAACCGCAGAAATCCGGGGGAATTGACCCTCGGATGGTTCCGGATCGTCCCGGCTGTTCCCGGGGGGGCCTGACATTTTTGCAGGCGTTTTGCGGGCCTTTTGCAAAAACAGCTAGAAATAGCCCCGCACATGGCTTTGACCGAGACTCGGCTCCGCGCACTCAAGGTTTAGGACAAACCATTCAAGGTAGCTGACCAACGCGACCTCTACATCGAGGTCACTCCGACGGGCGACAAGCTCTGGCGATTTCGGCATCGGATCGGCAAGGTTGAAAAGAAGCTGGCGATCGGAAGCTATCCCGACATCAGTCTGAAACAGGCGCGTGAAGCGACCTACGAGGCACGCCATTCGGTTGCTTCAGGCGGCGACCCTGCGTTCGAGAAGCGTAAGCGGAAGATCCGCGAAGAGTTTCTGTCCGCCCAGACCTTCGAAGAGGTTGCGCGCGAATACATCGAGCAGATAATGGTGCAGAACGGTCGGGCCGATGCGACCCTCATCAAGGCCAATTACTTCCTCGATCAACTGGTTCCGTCGATCTGCGACCGACCCATCCAGGATATCGAGCCGTTTGAAGTCCTGGCACCGCTTAAACGGCTTGAAGCGAACGGCAAACACGAGACGGCCAAGAAGTGTCGTTCGTTCGCTAGAAGGGCATTTCGTTCCGCCGTCGCGACATCCCGCTGCACGGCCGATCCGACCAGTATGCTCAAAGGCGCCCTCGTTACTCCCCGTGCCAAGCACTATGCGGCGATCCTTGAAACTAAGGAGTTGGGCGGCCTGTTGCGGGCAATCGACGACTAAACAGGCCATGGGGGTCAGTTTTGCAAGCCGCTCCACGCTCCAGCAAGCTGCGCGCGCACCGCAGCAATTTCGGTTTCGAGTTCGGCAATTCGAGCATTGAGGTGCGCCATGGCTCCGGCAACCTCAGCTAAATCGATTTTCTGCGGGATGTGTTGCGGGCAATTGATGTCCCATGCGGCGACATCGAACAGGATTGCCCGCTCTCCCTTAACTGGATAGGTCTTGGGCATCAGCTGCGCGACGACTTCGGGATCGTTTGAGACACGCGCCCGACCCCACACCTTGATCCGCCGCTTGTAGGCATAGTCCATAAGGAACAGGAACGCCTGGTCGTTGTCGGCAAGGTTGCCGATTGTAATAAATTGCTGGTTACCGGCGTATTCAGCGAAAGCGAGTGTTCTCGGTCCAACCCGCCGAATGAAACCTTTTGGCCCGCCGCGATGTTGGGCATAAGGCTGACCATGCGCGTTCGCGGTGGCGAGATACGCGGTGTCGATCCCTGCGATGAACTCTTCGAACCCTTCGTCGATCTCGGTTCGGAAACCGCCCCGCTCTTCAAGCTGCGCATAGCTTTTGCGAGATCCGTGGGCCTCCTGGAGTGCCTTGACAGTCGGGGTGAAGGCAATGTCGCTGGTGGGCGATTTTGCGGTCACTTGCTAGTGGCTTCCGCAGTCTCGTATTCTGCAATCAGGTGCCGATCATTGACGTCCCAAGGGTGAAAACCTGGCTTGAAGTACAGCAACCAGGGAATGATCATGCGGCGATACAGACCCGGCTTGCCAACCATGTATTTCAGAATCCGGAGCTTGTTCTTCCATCCCGACAGGCCATCCTGATCCAGCATTTCCTTGCTGCTATTCCAGATCATCAACACAAACCTGATTGTTGCGATGATCATGACCCAAGAGCGATAAGTCCAACGCTTCCACGCACTCCAATTGCGCGTGGCGCGCAACCATACATCAAACGCGACGGCCTTGTGCTCGATCTCCTCGATTGCATGCCAGCGCCAGATTGATGCGAACCGCGGGTCCATGCCCTTCATGTGGATTGGATTCGTTAGAAGCTCATGCGCTGCAATTGCTGTATAATGTTCAAGTGCCATGGTTGTCCCAAGCCGGAATATCGGCGGTTGGGCCTTAATCTTCGCGATCCCCTCGGCCATGATTTCATCAATCTTCCGAAGGTCATAGCCGGAATTCTCAACCAGCCTATTGAACATGGCGTGTTCTCTGCTGTGATTAGATTCTTGCCGCATGAACGAACGGACTTCATTGGCAAGCTGTGGCGGCAAGCCGTCGCTAAAATCCTTTACTGCGTCGATGAAGGCGGCTTCACCGCGCGGAAATGAGGCGGAATGGACGGTAAAGAATATCGATCCGAACGGATCGCCGTTCAGCCACCACCGGCGGAGGTTGGATTCGCGAGAGAAACGACGATTGCGGACCGTTAGATGCACCTTGTCTGCGGAGCCGGCGCTGGCGAAATGATCGATCTTTGTGTCTGAGAGGTCTTGTTCGAGCATTGCGATCTCCATAACCATGCAACTGGTCCCAGCCGCAGTTCTGATTGATGCGAATTGAGGTTGAGCAACGCAACTAGGCTGCGTGACTGATTGAGTGGCTCTTCCTGAATAGCTCCTCGGACAATTCTGATATGCTTTGAACCTCCCAGAATATCTCGGGCTTTACAGTAAAGTCGCTGAACATGTCGTCTAGACGGCAGGCCAGGCTGACAGATTCAACCGAATCGAGACCCAACGCAGCGAACGATGCCTTCGGGTCGATATCGTGAATATCAAGATCAGTTTCCTGACTTAGCATTTCGATCAAGGTTTGCTCTAGAGATAAAACGGAATCAAATTGCATAAATAACTCCAATTTTGTGATTTTATGAGATTATGGAGGTGATAGCTAAACGAAAATACAGATCACAACTTATAAGTATTCGGAACGTGTATTGGGTGAATTACGGCCTATCAACATCGCGCAAGTTATCGCCAATGATCCTGCTTCTTCGCTCAAAATAGTCAAATGTCGCTGAAATCCGCCTTGGATCAAGCGTCCAGTCACGTGCTTCCCGAGCCAAAGCCGGATCGAGTGCGCGAACCTGGCACCCGCCAGAGGTGGCCAGCAGTTGCATCCGCGCGGCTCGCTCGCATTGGACGGCCATTACGCATGCCTGCTCGATTGAGGCGGCGGCGACGATCAATCCGTGATGCGCCATGATCAGGACGCGCTTTGAACCTAGCGCTTCGACAATCGTGCGCCCTTCTTCGTTGCCGACCGGTACGCCTGGCCAATGATCGAGCGTGACGATCTCATCAAATAGCATGCAGGCATCCATCTGTGCTACCTGCAACTCCTGTCCTGTAATCGATAGCGCACACACATGCATCGGATGGGTGTGCACGATACAGTTGACGTCCTCCCGCGCCCGGTAGACCCAGCTGTGAAATCTGTTTGCAGGATTGGGGACGCCTTCGCCTTCCAACACTTTGAGGTGTTCATCGACAAGCAGGACATTGGCCGCAGAGATTTCATCGAAGCCTCGTCCAAGAGGCTGGGTCAAGTAGGTCCCCGCTCGTTCACCGCGGGTCGTTATCTGCCCGGCAAGCCCTGAATCGTGCCCAAAGTGAAACAGGATTCGGCAAGCCGCTGCCACTCTTTCCGGGGCAGACATGCGCGCAGGTTCGAACGCAGCATTGAAGGTTGCTTGCGCGCCTGCCTTCAAATCATCCTTACCAGCCTGAAAACTGTCGACGTGTCCGATAGAAGCAGTAGCCGTTTTTCGCATGAAATCCTCGATGTTCTAGCCGACGTTTGCAAGCTGCTGCCCTGCATGGGCCAGGATACCATCAAAGAAGCTATACCGGGCCTCCACAATCTTGCGACCGGCAGCTACAAGGACCGGAATCCGAAGCGGATCTTTTACTAGTATCTCGATCATGATCCGTTCCATGGTTTCTGCGTGTCCATCGTCGCAATCAACGTGAATCTGGAAAAAGACACAGTCCTCATCGCGATAGCCAAGAGCTTTCAGGCCCAAGAGGATATCCCCGTAGACCGCCGGAACGAGAGCTTCTGCACCAAGGCACAAGGCACCAAGGCCGCTCGCGCAATCATCGTCACGGCAAAGTGCGTACATCTCTGCGATCAGAGAGCGTGTTTCCGGCCGGGCCATCCCGTCGACGGGCTGCGCAATTCCGAAATTCCTCAACATCTCACGATACATTTCACTGTGCGGGATTGTTTCCGCGCTATCGAGGCCAAGTTCTTCAAACAGATTGGCAGCCAGAGCCAGAACTTGGTCGTTTCCTTGAAGGCGACTCATCAGCCCGCAGAGGAAGCGAGTGAAATGCTGGCTGTATAACGCTTGTTGTTCAAGGAACGTGCGCATGGCGTGCGCGGTTACCGTGCCATCGCGGCAAGAACGTAGAAAGGGATGCGAGCGGATTCTTGCCGTCAGCTCGTCGCGCAATTGATCAATAGTGTCGGTCATTCATTCAACTCCGATTTCCGCGCAATCATTGGCGGGCTTCGAACAAGGCGCAGCACCCGACGGTTTCGATCCGGACGTCCTTGAAGTGTTGGCTAAGAGATTTGCGCAACGCGTACTCGCTGTCCGCGTTGTTCGAAAATATATCAAATTTCGAATAGCCCCACATAAGTGCACAGGCGATTGCAGTTCGCTTTACACCAGCTCCAAGTAAGGTGCTTCCAAATAATACGCCGCCGGGACTGAGTAGCGACTTCAGATTTCCAAATGCTTCGCCTTTGCTACTGAAATCTCCCGGAACACAATGAAGAACATAGTTTATGCCAATTGAATCGAATTTTCTGGCGTAGTTTTCGGTGAATGACTTTAGTATGTCGTGATGATACAATTCCGGTTGATATCTTTTCAGACGTCGTGATGAATAATCCAGACAATTACGACTTAAGTCCATGATGCCAATTCGACGTTCAGCTGGGTCAAGTGATGCCTTATCAAGTAAAAATCCGGTTCCTACACCTACTTCCAAATGATTTCGGCTTGTCAAGTCGCGATACTGCTCAATGAGCCGTTCGGTTGGGCACTTCCAGGCATATTTGTTGCAAAAACCGTGCACCCAAATATCGTAACCATTGAGGAACGAAGTATCATAGACTTGCACTGATCTTTTCACCTTAAGATCCAGATCGAGCTTTGTGGTTTCAGCCATTTATCCAGTCTCCTCGGTTCTGATTTTCGCAATCGGGGCCTGCAGCGCTAAGATATGGATCGAAGCAGCCGTCCTCCCCTACGACCAAGGGATCGGCATCGCCGATGTCTTCTCGATAGCCGGCAATCGTGGCTCGCAGATGATCAGCTGCCGGTTGAGGATCAACCGCTTCGGCTCTAATTTCGGCAAGCGCACATGCGTAGCGCCGCTGGATCCAATTTCTCGCCGGGCTACCCGACGGCTGGGCACAATCAAGCAGTGCCCAGGTAAGGAGACGGCCCGAATAGTCCCGCATGAGCAACCGCCGGTCGATTGATGACCCGGGTTGGCTTGATCCAGCCATGGCCGTTTTCAGTTCGGCGCAATCGCTTAGCGCTCGTTCGATCTGACCAGAGCCCGGGAAAGCGGCTGCGGCAAAGTCTACGAGATCGCCAGGTGAGTGATCGGCGGTTGAACCCAGATGAGCCAGAAGTGTCTCGGTCGGCCCCTCGAAGACCCTCAAAATCCGGGCATCCCGCCAGATCCTGGGGGCAAGATTCGGCTCGATATAGCCGCGTCCACCCAGAAGCTGGATCAAGTCGTCGGCGGCTTCGCCAAGTAGCTCACTCGCAGCAATCTTGCAGGCGGCTAGGATGGCAGGCGGCACCGGAATCTCGCGATCGACCGCATCCAGGACGGAGAAAACCAGGTGTTCCGCGGCCTCGGTGCGAAATGTAAAATCGGCCAGCTTGCGCTTGGTTACAGGGTTGTGCCCAAGCAGGCCGGTCGCGATCCGCCTTCGGTTCGCGTATTTGTCTGCTAGGATAGCGCAGCGCTTCATCGCACCAATTGTCGCGGCGGCGATGACCAACCTGCCGCGCATCATCGTGTCCTGCGCAACCTCAAGGCCGCCACCCAATTCGCCCAGAATGCAGTCTGGCGACACCCGGATACCATCAAGGACAACCCGGGATTGTGCCGTCGCGTGCATACCCAGGGTCTTTGCTTCGGGCCCTATGCGGAGACCCGGCGTGCCGCGGTCGACTGCGAAGCAGGTTATGCCAATGAAGGCGCCGCTTTCGTCAATGGTGCGGGCGAACACGTAAAGAACTCCGCACCAGGAAGCATTGCCGATCCAGTGCTTGGTTCCGTCAATAACATAGTCGCCTTCGCTCCACCGCGCGGTAGTCAACATCGCCTGAGGCGCCGATCCTGCGGCAGGCTCGGTCAGCGCAAATGCGCCCAACAAGCGGCCCGCGGCCAGGTCCTGCAAGTAGCGACTGCGAAGTGCCTCTTGGCCGAACTGCTCAAGCGGCCGGATGCCCAGAACATTTGAAAGTCCGACAAACAGGCAAAGGGTTGGATCGATCGCACCAAGTTGCGAGATGACTTCACCAAATTCGCAGTTTGATAGCCCCATTCCGCCATCGCTCGGTGAAACCGATAGTCCGAAGAGACCCTTGTTGCCGAAATCGAGCACTACATGCGGCGGCAAGCACTTACGCTCGTCGGCGAGTGCGAAGTCAATTCGTGCACCGCAGTAGTCTTGCAACCAGCGCTTGAGCTCTTGCACCCGAGGTGTGTGGCTCAAAAACGGGATCGAAACCTGGTCGTCAAGCATCCTGCAGCACCTTGGCGCCAGCCTGATTTTGCGCAGTTGGCGAGCCCGAACTTGCTTGACGAAGAGATGAGAAATCGAAATCCCGCGGCGAGAAAGTCAGGCGGGTGATCAATTCCATGACGATGGATGGAAAGGGCAGGAAGGGCAGATTGGCAGCTGTCTTGGATGGAAGCTGACCTGCGGACTCTTGGCCAGTGTTTGACAGTAGATAGCGGAATGAGGGGCAATCGGGCTGAAGGACGATGTGCTTGCGATTGAGCTTTTGGACCATGGCGGTCATCTTGGCGGCCTTGCCCGAATTAATCCGAGCACAAGTCAGTCCCTTCCGCCGCATGTGCCGCACAAGTTTCAGGAAGGTCTTGGTATTGAATTCTGCAAGTCGGGGGGGAATGATCCAAAGCGGCGAACCGAAGATGGCTAGGAGGGAGTTTGGAAGACCGTCAATCACTCCGTAGAGGCCGCGGATGTTGTGAGGATCGAGGTTGAAGATTTCGCCGTCAACGCTGATGTCGAAGGCTATTTCGGCCATGTGATAGCCAGTTGCCAGAACGACGATATCGGCCTGAACCGACTTGCCGTTAACGATCAGGCTGTCCGGGGTGTAACGTTCGATGCCGGAACTGCCAGCAATCGAGACGAAATCGACATCTGGTCGCTTCAGACTGTTGCGAAAACCAAGGTAGTCATATCCGCGGCGGGTACACTGAACTGGCTGCGTCAAAGGCGGGATTGCCGCAGCTGGCATTCCGTCGCGCTTCAGCACATATTCGCGAAATCGATAGGGCCAGCGATACAGGGCTTCAAGATGCGGGTGGCTGTCGAAAATCGAAATGATCTCGTTCTTGCATCGCAGGACAGCGCCCTGAAGGCGGTAGCCCAGCAAGGACTTTGGTCCCGGTGTCATTCGCGTTTTCTTAATATAGGGTGTGGTGCGGCTGATCAGCGTGATCCGCGATGCGGCGTCCGCGATCGAAGGGACGAGTTGCACACTCGTGGCTCCGCAGCCGACAATTGCAACGCGCTTGTTCCGAAAATAACCTGGATCATTCGGCAGTTCACTGGCGTGGACAATTGTGCCCTGGAATTGCTCTTGTCCTTCGAAGACGGGGCGCTTCGCCTTTGTCACGTCTGCGCCTGAGAAATTCGCCCAAATGACAAATTGCGCGCGCAAGACTCCCCTGTTGGTGGCGATATGCCAAAGGTGATCCTTGGATTCAAAAGATGCGCCTACAACGCTGTGGTTGAGGCGTATGTTCTCAAGCCCCACATGCTTTCTGGCAAAGAATTTACAGTATTCAAAGAGTTCCGCCCGGGTCGCGAAGCGCTTCTTTGAGAATAGCGGTTCAAGCAAGGGGACATAGGTCGATGCTTCGGTATCGGCGCCGCATCCCGGGTAATCGTGATCGCGCCAGGTTCCTCCAACCTCGCCGGCGCGCTCCAACACTGCAATGCGCAACCCATCACCGCGCAAATGCGCCGCAGATGCTAGGCCCACAATGCCTCCACCGATCACGATTACGTCGAGCGCTTCCATTTGCAGGATCAATCGAAAGGCTGATTGGATTCGCGCGGCAGACCCAGTAATCGCCGACTTATGGTAGATTTTGAGCGGTCCGCTGACACCGAGATGTGTTGCTGACCAGTCAATGCATCACGCAGAAGCTTTTCGATGGGAAGCTTGCGGGAAATCGCTGCGGCGCCACATGACGCGAAGATCTTCTGAATAGCAGCTACACTCATTTCGGTCGTCTGGTAGGCAGCCATCTGCAGATGCGCTTCTTCCTCGAGAGTGAAATCACGGTTCGCGAGGCAAATCTCCCAAGCCTCGTCCGCTGTAAAAAGTAGGTGTGCCTTTGCAGCTCGGACCATCGTTGCGGCTTCGGCGATCGCGGCCCGAGTGGCCGGAATGGTTGCCTGGCTTTGCAACTTATTGGTCAGCATGATCTTGCTGGTCGTGTGGGTTACGAAAGAGTCCAGCGCACGCTCGGCAATACCAATCACAACAGCTGCCGTATGGAAGCCGGTCCAGGGGACATAGGGCAAACGGTAAATCGGCTCGTCGAATTCGGCCGGCTTGCGGTTGACGTGTGCGATTATGTCGATCGCGAACGCTTTGGGGACGAATACCTCGGTCAGCTTCACATTGTTGGAGCCGGTGCCCCGTAGACCGATTACGTCCCAGTTTTCGACAATTTGGCAGTTTTCCTCGGGCACAAGCATCGCGCGGATTTCTGGCACTTCTCCTTTGGAGATGTCAGCGGGATTGGTCGCATCCATGACCAGGGCCAATGCTACCTTGTAGCCCGAACGATAAACGTTGCTGTTGAACGAGCTTTCGCCGGAGACGATGTAACCGCCATCGACCGCTCTTGCGAAAAATGCTGGAATGAAGCTCCCCGCGACGTGCCTGGAGCGATCGGCGAAGGCCGCGCGCATGGCTTCGGTTCCGAAATCTCGACCAACTTGCCAATTAAATCCGGTCGAGACCATGAAGCACCAGCCGGCCGAAGCATCGGCCTTGGCAAGTTCAATGATCGCCTCGCATTGAATTCGTGGGGATGGGCAGGACCCGCCATAGGCTGGAGGCGTGTTAATTGAATATAGCCCGCTTTCCTGGAACGCGCTGACAACATCGTCGTGCAGCCGGCCGTTCTCCTCGGCAAATGCTTCGTGTTGCCGTGCTAACGGGGCGATCTTCCTAGCCATTGCTAGGCAATCGATATCTTTGGATTCGAAAGTGTATTCCTCTGAGATCGCCTGAGTTGCCATGATCCTGCCTTTCAATTCCAGTTGCCCGACGGTGCGGGTGATTGTGACTATGCTGCCAATTCGACCCGCTCGCTTTCGGGGAGCGCATTGACTCCATGCTCGATGAATGCATCGAGCATTCGCTTCACGCTGTGGCTATTTTCCTTGTGAATATAGTGAGAACCGCCAATGATCTGGAACCCGACCGAATTGATGAAGTTACGCCCAACCTTTTGTGCGAGACGAGGATCCGCAATATTGTCACGCTCACCGCTCAGTATCATGATCGGAACTTCGAGCGTCGAATAGAGTTTGCTGATGTCGTGTTGCCAAAATTCGAGCAACTGACGCGAGTAGTTCAGAATGCTGCTCTCAGCTACGAAAGGAGCGACCAACAATGGTCGAACATTGCGATTGACCATGTTGAGGATATCGGTGACGTTCTGGCTCAGGTCACCGCCACGTTCTTCATTGCTGGTGTCTGCGCCGCCAAAGAAGCTGCCCATGAACTCCTGAACAAGTTTGGCATTTTTCGGCGCACGATCGACTGCCCGGCATATTGGCTCCATGCTCATTTCATATTGGGTATCGAGATCTTCGCCTTTGGTGCCTTTGAAAGATGGGGTGAGGCAGACAACTCTTGCAACGCGGTCTTTGGCGCGCGAAGCGACTTCAAGCGCGATTTTGCCTCCAGTGCACCAACCCATTAGATTGCAATCATAGAGGTCTTCTGCCTCCAAGATTCGCAAAGCATCCTGCACATGGTCTTCGGTTGAGAAACAACCCTGCATGCCTCCAGCGACAACCGAAGTACCTCTAATCTCCCAAAGATAGATACGATATTCATTACGCATCAGATTGAATAATTCTGTCCAGAAATGAAGACTTTGCCCATATGCATTGATAATCAATACTGGAACCTTGCCGCTCCCACCGACCAGATAGGAAAGGGATCCCGTTGAGGTAGAAATGGACCGTGTTTGAAAATCTTCGACCGGCGATTCGAACAGGGTCGCGCGACTATCCTCATTGCTGAAACGCGAGTAGTAGACCTCAATCAAACTTCGGGCGTCGGCTCGTGTAATCTTCCTGGCGTTACCACTTCCTAGAAACCTATCTACATTCGTAGTATCGAACTCGTAGAGGTTGCTAAAATATTTCTCGTATTCACCCATCTGTTTGCGGACCAGATGATCCAATGGTTCGAACTCATCGGTTGATTTGACGCAATGAACTCTTATTCCCAGCACCTGCTCCATCTCTTCGAGCAGTTCGGAGTGAGCCAGTTGACTGTTGTTGACCACGTGGAAAATGTGACCGAGCGAATCCGGGCGATCGGCTAGCTGCGAAATCTGCGCGACGACATCGTCGACGTAGATTAGGTTCATGGCCGAGTTTTCATCAGTGTTGGCAAGCTTGATCGGGTGATGAGAGAGAAAGCCTGGAATCTTGCTTTCGATTTCGTTCTTTAACTTGGCGCAGATCGTCACGAGGCCGTAGAATCCCGTGTCGGTCTTGCCGTCGTGCGTCTGGGAATGCCCGACTACAATCGAAGGCCTGAAAATGCGCCACCCGATCCCGGCGGCTTCGCAACTATCCCGCACCGCCAGTTCGGCCTCACGCTTGGCAAGCTCGTAGGATGTATCGGCACCGTCCATCGTTTCGTGGAAAGATTCGTTGTTGAAGCCGACGTGGTTGCCAGCAACGATTGCGGTTGAGAGGTAATTGAAAGTTGTGACACCGAGCCGCTTAGACAGGGTCAGGACCTCTTCTGTGCCGCCAACGATGCTTTTGGTGACATATTGCCGAAGCTTGATGCTGAATCGCAGCATCGCAGCGAAGTGCCACATTTCATTAGCTTCGATGGAAACAATCTGAGCCTCAGACAGTCCGCAATTTGGCTTCTCGATGTCTGCGGCCAGAACGCGGCATTTCTGCGCGAAGCGCGCTTCGATCAGGCTGAGATGATCAGACAGCCCCTCGTCCTTGACGGCTCTTGTGAGCGCTGCGGCCATCCGCTCCTGCGCGGATGCTCGTAGCGTGTCCCGGACCAGACATGTAATCGCCCCGACTTCGTTCGCCCTATTGTACAACAAGTCGATCAGGAAATGGCTGGCGATAAATCCAGCGGCTCCCGTAATTATTATATTTCTGGACACTGTGTTCTCCGGCGGAAGATAGTTATGTTTCATATTAACAAAGAATCAGGATTCTGAAAATCGAGCTGATGAATATGCATAGTATAATTCGAGTCTATTTTGAATGAATTGTGTTTTCGCAAGGGATCGTTGAATTTTGCCGCTGGATGTTCGCGGAATTGATCCTTTTGGGGCAAAGGCAATTTGTCCGGCTGAGAAGCCTTCAGTTTGTACCAGTTCATTTGCGAGTTTTGCCGCGAGTGCCTCCATGCGCCCAAGTTCCATTCCGGCCCGGGTTTCGCAGACTATTGTCACGGCCTCGCGGTCGGCCATGTCATTGACGGCAAAGGCAACAGACCGCCTTATTTCCGTAATGCCGAGGTTCTCGATCGCCGCTTCGATGTCCGAGGCGTGGTGGTTTGCGCCGTTTAGAATGATTACATCCTTGAGGCGGCCGGTAATGTAGAGGTGCTCATCGGCGATGAAGCCGAGATCGCCGGTGCGCAGAAAGGGACCTTCGCCACCCGCCAGCTGCGCCTTAAATTGCAAATCGCTTTCAGAAGGTTTGTTGAGATAGCCGCTGGCCACGCTTGCACTGCGCAACCAGACTTCACCGATCACCTTTTCGCCAAGTTCCTTGGCTGTGTCGGAGTCGACGATGGCTAGTCGGTGCATGGCATGGAGCTTGCCGCTTGCCACCAGGCGCCGTGTCCAGCCCTCGGTTTGTCTGGGTAGGCCTGCGTTGCTTGCGGCTTGCATTGTGACCAGCCGGTTTGATTGCAAGGCCTCGCGGTCAACGTCCAGAAAGCGCGGACCAGTTCCAACCGGAGACCCCGTTGCCATCAGCGTCGCCTCGGCGAGTCCATAGGCAGGCGCCAGTGCACAAGGATCCAGTCCGCAATCGACATAGGCGGCAATGAACCGCCCGACCGTCGCAGCCCGGATCGGCTCTGCGCCGCAGAGGGCGACCTTTAAGGTCGAAAGATCAAGCGCTTCCTTGTTGGCACGGCGAGCGATCCGGGCACTGAGCTCATAAGCAAAATTTGGACCAGCGGTGTGGGTGGCACGATATTCGGAAATCCGGCTCATCCACAAATGCGGCTTTTGGGCGAATGTTTGGTGGGAGAACAGGACGTTCGGTCTGCCGATGTAAATCGGGTAATTCAGGCAGGCGATCAATCCCATGTCGTGAAAAACGGGAAGCCAACCCAGCCCCAAGTAGCGGCTCCCCTTAGCCCCCTGCATGTGATGCTCGATCACTGTCAGGTTGTGCATCAAATTGGCGTGCTTGACGCGGACTCCTTTCGGATTGCTGGTTGAGCCCGATGTGTACTGGATAAAGCAATCATCTTCCGGGCGGTTAGGGCTGGGCCCGACTGCGATACTGTGTCCAGGCCCCGTCAAACCATCGGTTGCCACAATCGGCCAAGCGGACATCCCGGCTACTTCAAGAGCTGATCGCACCGCTTCAACGGTCGATGAATGAGTCAGTATTATCGATGCACCGCAATCCGCAGCGATTGCAGCCAACTTTTCCGCTTCGCGCTGCGTTGTTGGGCTGAAGGCACTTACGCACGTGGCTCCAGCATAGAGTACGCCGAAGTATGCATCTGCAAAGTCGGCACAGGGCGGATAGGCAAGTACTACTCGCAATTGCCGATCGGAGCCGTGATGTTGGACCTCATCCGCCAAATATCCGGCGACGGTCCTCGCGCGTTGGTCGAGCTCGCGGTAGGTGCAGACCACGTCTTCGTCATCGGTAGATGAGAGGTAGACAAACGCAACGTCGTTTGCCTGGTCTTCGGCACGCCGACTGAGAATTTCGGCAATGCTGGTTGCGTCGGGATGCAATGTTTGGGGGGCGTGCAGGTTGCTTGAGCGCTCAAGCAAGCCAAGGGTATCCGAAAGCTCGCAAATGGTCATGCCAACTGGCTCCGGAAATGGTAGAATACGATGTCCATCCGCTCGCGCAGATAAAACCGGTGGGCTTCGTGGCGCTGGACGCCGGAATCAAGGTGAAGTTCGCGGCAGCCTTCGGCCATTCCGATCGCCGCAATGTGGCGGAGCAGGGCTGACCCGCAGCCGAGAGAGCGACTTTTCTCGGCCGTAACAAGGTCGTCGATATAGAGATGTTTGCCCCAGGCCAGCGAATGGCCGATCTTAAACACACCGACGCAAACGACGACACCGCCGTGATATCCTGCAATCACGCGGGCCCCCGAAGGGATGAGCAGGTCCTGAACAAACTGTACGAATTCGTCCAAGGAATATTGCGGACGCAGCACTGTCATGACGGGATAAACCGCCCGCAGCTCCAACTCAGTAGTCGCTGGCCGAAATTCGAGGTCGGGCGTGAGGTTCGTGCTTTCCATCAGGCGTGCCTCACGAGCCTGGCCAAATCAGCAACCGTGGTCGCTGACCCGATGTTTTTGACGTCTACCGATATCTGGTCGCTGCTGCTTTCGAGATCGATGATGAGCATCATGTACCGCAGCGAATCAAGGCCCAGTTCGCTGATACGGCTATCCAATCCGATCTCCCGTGTCGGGTCATCGATCTGGCTCTTGATGGCCGAAATGACGAGTTCGTGCGTAGTGTCCATTCATGCCGCTCCAAAGCTGCTGGGAGAAATTGACCTGAAGGTCTCTCCGAAGATGTTCGACAACTCCCGCTGGGTGAGAATGCCGTCGGTGCAAAGTTGCTTGAAGCGGCCCACCCACTTCT
>CAZOSI010000011.1:13574-33830 GCA_964582485.1 uncultured Novosphingobium sp. | reverse complement strand
TCGGTGCCGTGGACAGAGGCCCGCCATCTCATCAGTGCCGTTGGTGCGGACTCCCGGATTGCAAGCTGTCTCGCCGTCTCCAAGCATACCCCATGCTTGATGGTCGATCGCTGGACCTGGCGAGCTGGCTCACCGATTACAGCGGTCAAGCATACCTTCAGAGGTGATCGCTTTGACCTTGTGGCAACGTTCACGCCGGAAAGGCGTTAGTCAGCGGTCCGCCTTCGAAGGCAGCCGCACCGATTTTTTCCAGAAAAGGCGCTCTGCGTTTCGGCGCTTGTCAGGTCACTGTCGTAGCGGTTCAGCTGCCTGACAACTTGTCCTGCGACAATTCCATACACTTTGCGGCATGACAGGCAATTACCATCATTGCATGACGTTTTCGGCATTCGGTCACCAATGGGAGTTCCTGAATGGACCAGGCAACAATTGCGGAAAGCCGCTTCGGGCTTGGCGGCATGGGCAGCGCCTTGCCAATGGCCGATCCAAAATCCTGGTTGAAGAGCCAGCTCCAGAACTTCGATCCTCGCCCAAGCGAGATTGCAGCACTGCCCCATTCTGACCAGTTGATCCTCATGCTTCGTGAGTCTCGCGACAACCAGAAGCTATACAAGGAAGAGCAGGCCAAACTTGAAGGCAGCCCCGAAGCGGACTTGTTGCCAAGACCATTTCGCGGACTGCGCGATGAATATGTCAAAGCCGTTGGGGTTCGCACCAGTGTGGCTCTGGCATCGGCAACTCCTTTCGTCGAAAGGCTGGTCCACTTCTGGTCAAATCACTTTGCGGTTTCGATCGACAAGCTGGTGACGCTCGGGCTGGCCGGGGCATTTGAGTTTGAGGCGATTCGGCCAAATGTGCTGGGCAAGTTCAGCGACCTTTTGCTCGCGGTGGAAAGCCATCCGGGGATGCTGCTCTATCTGGATCAGGCACAGTCGGTCGGCCCCAACAGTCAACTCGGCAAGGCTGCCGGTCGGCGTGGAAGAGAGCGCGGGCTAAATGAAAATCTCGCACGCGAAGTACTTGAATTGCATACACTGGGCGTCCGCACGGGTTACAGCCAGGGCGATGTCACCGAACTGGCCCGCGCGCTGACCGGCTGGACCGTGGCCGGATTGGCCCAGCAAGGCAGACTGCGCGGCAACGAACCTGGTTTCGTATTCGTTGAGGCTGTCCACGAGCCAGGCACAAAAGTTCTACTGGGCAAGCGCTATGACCAAGCAGGAGCGAGCCAGGCCAAGACGATGCTCGAAGAACTGGCCCGCCACCCGGCTACCGCCCGCCACCTCGCTACAAAGCTGGCCCGGCATTTTGCAGGAGATACGCCGCCATCCGCTCTGGTTACACGGCTGGAGCAGACCTATCTGAAAACCGAAGGCGACTTGTCGGCACTGTATCAGGTGCTGATAGATGCGCCGCAGGTTTGGGCAGGAAGCGCCAAATTTCGCACACCTTGGGATTGGATGACCGCAACGCTGCGCGCCATTGGAGTGAAAACTCTGCCCGGGAAACTTGCTGCCAATGCCTTGCAGCAGTTGGGCCAACCGGTTTGGAAGCCGGGATCGCCGGCTGGCTATGACGACAGCGCGGCAAGCTGGGCTGGGCCCGATGCCCTGGTCCGCCGGGTCGAAGCGGCGCAGCGGTTGGCGCAGCGAACAAGCGGCGGGATAGATGCCCGCCAACTTGCCGGACGCTTGTTCGGATCTGCCCTGTCCCGCTCAACGGCCTCCGCGATCGAGCGGGCCGAAAGCGGTGAGCAAGCGCTGGCGCTGTTGCTGGCTGCTCCTGAAATGATGCGGAGATAGCAGATGTACTTCCACCGCCGCCAAATCCTTGCCGCTGGGGCCGCCACCCTGTTCCTCCCGCAGATTTCATACGCTGCGGCAGCAACCGATCGCAGGCTCGTATTTATCATTCAGCGCGGCGCGGCCGATGGTCTGGCCACTTTGGCACCGACCGGAGATCCGGCCTATGCCGGACTGCGCCGTGACCTGGCTGAAGATTTGATCGGCTTACCGAAAATCTCCGGGATGTTTGCGCTCCATCCTGCGCTCAAGCATGTCGGAGAAATGTTCAGCGAACGACAGGCGTTGTTTGTTCATGCAGTTGCATCGCCCTATCGTGATCGCTCGCATTTCGATGCTCAGAACGTTCTCGAGACCGGTGGAGCGCTGCCATACGAGCGCCAGGACGGCTGGATGAACCGGCTGCTGGGGCTGCTTCCCGGCGGAACCGGGCGCGGATTGGCTATTTCAGCAACGATCCCCGCTGCACTACGCGGCCCGGTACAGGTGTCTAGCTATGCCCCTTCCAACTTGCCCGATGCCTCGGAAGATCTGCTGATGCGGGTTGGTTCGATGTATGCTGGCGACCCCCTGCTTCACCCCCTCTGGCAAGAGGCAATGCAAACCCGGGCCATGGCCGGCGATCTGAACGGGGCAAATGCGAGGGGCGCGGCAGCGGCGGGCAAGCTGGTTGCTTCGCTGATGAAGGGCCCTGACGGTGCGCGCGTGATCATGACGGAAACGGATGGCTGGGATACCCATTCGGGCCAGCGCGGACGCCTGAACAACCAGCTGAATGCACTCGACTCGATGATCGCCGCGCTGCGCGATGACCTTGGGCCGGTCTGGAATGACACGCTGGTCGTGGTTGCGACAGAGTTCGGTCGCACTGCTGCGGTCAACGGCACCGGCGGGACCGATCACGGCACCGGCAGCCTCGCCATGTTGCTGGGCGGTACCGTTGATGGGGGGCGGATTCTGGCCGATTGGCCGGGCCTTGGACCGAGCCAGCTTTACGACGGCCGCGATCTCAAGCCGACCCTGTCAATCGACGCGCTTCTGGCGGGCGCATTGGCCGATCATTTCCGAATCGACCCCAAACAAGCTGCGCCTCGGCTGTTTCCCGGCGGACACGGAAGACCGCTGTCGGGCCTGATCCGCACTTGAATCCTCGACGAGTCGTTTCCGTTCACTTGCGTTCTGCGAACCATGGATATGGCAGTGTGGCGCCCCCGGCTATGCCATAGTTTCGGTCGGCAAATGGCGGCCTGAACAAAAGACGTGGGCTGCGAGTCGAGGGGGCGGCTGTGGCAGTGAATGCATGGAACGATCTTGAGATTCGCCGCCGGTTGATCTCTGGCCTGATTGCAATCCTGATGGTCCAGCTGACCTATTGGTTCGCGCTGGTCCCGCTGTTCATGCCGCAGGACAATCCCTACGAACAGATCGAAGTCTATGACTACGCCGCAGCCGAAATCGCTTCGTCAAGCTGGGATACCGCGCGCAACGCAAAGTTCGAACCGACAGAAATTCCCTGGGAATCCTGCTGCACCGCAGGATACCGCGCGTTCCGGGCCAGTTTCAATCTAAAGTCCGTGCCTGATGAAGGACTGGCCATTGTCCCGGTCATCGATTCCGACAATTTTGACATCCGGATCAACGGTACACTCATTTTCGGCGAAGGGCGGATGGCCCTGCCCGACCAGACTTACCACGGATTGTTTCGGGGTACGATCCGCATTCCCGCCGCCGCGCTCAAGCAAGGTCGCAACGAGGTAAGCTACACTTTGGCGCGCGGACCAGGAAATCCATTCTTCTATGTCGGAGACATCAACCTGGGGACATACTCTGCGGTCAAAAAGCACTTCGCTGACCGCGAATACATGCTCAACGATTACTCCGTGATCCGCATGACGCTGGCCTATTTTGTTGCAGTGCTGGCGCTGATCGGCTGGTGGCGCGGCGGGCGCAGTCCCTACCTGTTCTGGCTGGGGCTGGTAGCGCTGATCTGGGCTTTGCGGCTCAACCACGATGAGGCGATGGACCCTCCGCTCCGCGACTTGGCTCGGACCACTTTCCTGATACTTTGCAACAGCCTGCTGCCGATTGCCTGGGTCAACCTGGCCAATGCCTGGGGTGGGCGGCAATTGCGCTGGATCACAGGCGCATCACTAGGCTTGTTCGCGCTGACTTTTGCTGTGTTCGCCGCGATGCTCTGGACTGGATGGCAACAGGGTAATGTGACGATCGATGAGTATGTCACCCTCTATGGCGGTGCCCTCGGTCTGGTCTCCTTTGCGATCCTCGCCCGCAAGGCGCTGTCGGCCCCGGCCGACCTGCGCTGGGAACTGGCGATCTATGTGCTGGTCTGCACCATGTTTCTGCGCGATGCGGGGCACGTGTTCCTGAGCGTCAACCGTAATGTGTTGATGGAACTGTCGGTACCGGTGCTTCTGGTTGCGCTTGTCACTGCGTTCTTTGCCCGCAATGTCCAATTGTTCCAGTCAACCGCCTCGCTCAATGCTTTGCTCCAGACCCAATTGGTCCAACAAACTTCCGAACTTGAAGCGGCCCATACCCGCGAAAAGGGCATGGTCCGGGTCCAGGCCCACCAGCATGAACGGCAACGCATCATGCGCGACATGCATGACGGGCTTGGCAGCCAACTGATGTCGATGCTGCTGATGGCTCGGCGCGGACAGAGCGAGCCGACGGTCGTGGCGGAAGGGCTGCAATCGGTCATCGACGAAATGCGGCTGATGATCGATTCAATGGATTCAGTCGGTGAATCGCTGGCAACCGCGCTGACGATTTTTCGCGAGCGGATTGCCAGCCGGATCGAGGCGACTGGAAAGAAACTGGTCTGGCACGATCAAACCGAGGGCCGGCTACCCGACTATGGTCCGCGCGACGTGCTGCAGGTATTCCGCGTAATGCAGGAAGCCGTAACCAATGCCCTGAAACACAGCAACGGTGATACGATTACGGTCCGACTTGAGCCCTCGCCTGAGTCTGACTTTGCCTTGCGCATCACGGTCAGCGACAATGGTAGCGGACTTGGCACACCCAATCCGCGCGGACGCGGCCTCGCCAACATGAGCGGGCGGGCCGAAACGATCGGTGGGCGCTGCACGATTTCCGATGTCGAGCCTGGCGTGGCAGTTGTGCTGGATCTTCCGGCGCATGGCCGTCGCGATCCGGAAGCACCATAGCAGTGGCCTCGCCCAGGCCCCCGGCGCAGCATAGGATGCAAGCATGAACCATCCGACAGACCATCCCAAGACCTACCGGATCGCCATCGTAGAGGATGATCCGATCGTTCGCGAGCACTTGATCGACATCGTCACTGCAGCGCCAGATCTTGACCTGGCCGGTGTTGCGCCAAACCTTGCCCGAGCGCGGGAACTTGTCATGTTGGCCCCGGATCTGTTCATGGTCGATGTCGGGCTGCCCGATGGAAGCGGGCTTGATCTGGTGCCTTTCGTGAAGGCCAACTGTGCCGCGCGGGTCCTGGTTATCACTTCGTTCGGCGACCGCGAAACCGTGGTCAGCGCGATCGGCGCCGGAGCTGACGGCTATCTGTTGAAGGACAGCAATCCGGAGGTCATCCGCGACGGGATCCGGGTCACCTTGGAAGGCGGCGCGCCGATCAGCGCATCGGCGGCTGTCTATCTGCTTGAGCGGCTGCGGCATGGTGGCCAGGTGATCGAACCCGCGATCCAGGAAGACAACGGCCTGACTCCGCGCGAGGTCGAATTGCTGGAAGTATTCGCAAAGGGCAGCAGCTACAAGGAAGCGGCGCGGCTGCTGGGGATTTCACCGCTGACCGTCGGCAACTACGTCAAATCGATCTATCGCAAGCTGGCGGTCCACTCACGCGGCGAAGCGGTCTACGAAGCGGTCAAGACCGGACAGTTGCGGCTCTGATCGAAGACCACAGGTGCGGCACCATGGCCATGGCCTATCGCCTTTCCCGGACCGCGGATAGAATCAGCATTCGTCCTTTGGTTATCCCGTCATTACGAGCTCGTCCTGGCTTTGGCCCGGACTGAGGTGGCCCCTTGCCCCTGGCGCCATGCGGCGCCGGGGGCCCTCTTTGCCGACGCTTCATCCCATGTCTGTGGCATAGGCCGGGCCATTGCAGTTCGCCATCGTCTGAACCAGGCCGTTCGATTCAGGGAGACGTCGATTGAAACCGCATGCATTCACCCTCGCCGCAACATCACTGCTTGCCCTTGCTTTAGCCGCTTGTTCCGGCAAGGCCTATGGCGAACTCAATCCCGGCAACTGGAAACAGACCGTGACGATCAAGTCGATCGAAGCGCCCAAGGCCCCGCCGCAGGCGCAGCAGGCTCTGGCCCGAATGGCTGGCAAGTCCGAAAGCCAGGAAAGCTGCATGACCGCGGCCGACGCCAAGGAAGGCGTCAAGGGCATGTCCAAGGCACTCCAGCAGGGCGGTCATTGCGAAGTGCAGTCTTTTGGCACCAAGAGTGGGAAGATCACCGGCAAACTGGCCTGCAAACTGTCGTCAGCCGGCAGCTCGACCATCGAAATGGGCGGAACCTATGATCCTGACCACATCGTGATGACCGCCAAGACCACTGAAAAGAACCCGCAGATCCCCGGCGGCGAAGTGGTCGTCGGAATTGAATTCAAGGCCGACCGCACCGGCGAGTGCAAGAAAAGCTGACGCGGCGCTATTCGGCCGGGGCGATCGGCCCCGGCTCGTTTGCAACCACGCCCAGCACCGCGGCCCACACTGCAACGTTCTGTTCAAGCTGGGCCGGATCGACTTTGTCGAGCGTATCGTCCGGCGTGTGGTGCAGATCGAAATAGCGGGTACCGTCCTGGTCGAGATCGATCACCGCCAGCTTCTGCAGCCCGATGATCGCGCCGACATCGGCCCCGCCCCCTGCCTTGTCCGCGCCGGGCACGATCCCGAACGGCGCCAGCGCCGCAACGATCCGGTCCTTAGCCGGCTTGTTGGCCGCTGAAAGGTTAAACTGCACCCGCCAGACCCGGTCCGCCCCGAAATCGCTCTCCATCGCCAGCGCGTGCGGCTCCTTCTCATGCGCGCGGGCATAGGCCGCACCGCCAAACACGCCGATTTCTTCACTGCCTGCCCACAGTACCCGGATCGTCCGCAGCGGCTTACCGCCGCCCTGGGCGCGAACCGCTGCCGCTGTCACGATCCCGCATCCGGCAGCATCGTCGATCACGCCGGTGCCCAGATCCCAGCTATCAAGGTGGCAGGCAACCAGGATCGGCGGCAGCGACGGATCGCGGCCCGGCAGTTCGCCGATTACGTTGCCCGAAGGCATGTCTTTCTGAGGGTGGCCTTCCAGCACCAGGTTGATCCTCATGGGTTTGCCAGTCTTGGCGATCCGCGCAATCAGCATGGCATCGGGGACTGATACTGCACCCGCCGGGATCGCCTTGGCCGGATCTGCAAAGTTTGTGGCCCCGGTGTGCGGATTGCGGTGAAGATCGGTCCCGACCGAGCGGATCACGATGGCCGCCGCCCCCTTGCTCGCCGCAATCGACGGGCCCTGGCGCCGGACATTGCCGAATGGCCCATAGCCAGCGCCGTCCTGGCTGGCGACAAAGCTATGGTCGACGAACGCGACTTTGCCTTTGAGCGAGCCTTCCGGGGCAGCTTTCAGTGCATCGAGGTTGGTGAAATAGACCAGTTCGGCCTTCAGTCCGCCCTTGGGGGTCGGCACCGAATAACCCAGCGCGGTAACGTGTAGCTTGTGCGGATAGGGAGCGATCAGTTCAGCCGTTTCGGCCCCGCGGACAAACCCGGTGACCGTGAACGGCTCGATCCGCACGTTCTGGAACCCCAGCGCGGTCAACCGCTGCACTGCCCAGTCGCGCGCCCTGGCCTCAGCCTCCGATCCGGCCGGCCGGGCGCCGACTTCGGTGGTGAGATCGGCCGTTATGTCCCAGGCGGTCTGATCGGGCTGAGCCAAAGCGGCGGTGGACAGGAAAAGGGCGGAAAGCGCAGCTGCGCAGAGGGTGTTTCGCATGGCGGTTGGCTAGCCAGCACCGACGGGCTTGGCAAGGCCGCGCTCAGATCGCGTAACGGTCCTGGCTGACCACCACGCCGTCCCTGACCACGGTGACCTCGCGGAGATCCGGATAGTCGCTGCGGTCGACCTTGATCTCGGGTACCGGAATCGCATTTTCGCCGCATACCTCCGCGCGCAGCGTCAGTCCCTCAACCTTCAGCCGCAGAGTCAGTGCTTGGCCGGACCGGTTTTCAAGCCGCAAGTCCTTCCATGGCCAGACCACTGTCGCATCCATGCCGAGTTTGGCGAAGCGCTCGCTTTCATCCTGGTAGAGATCGCGCGAATGCGGGTGCCGTTCGATGATCTCCAAACCGCACCGCAGGCCCAGTTCGTAGACGATCCCCGAAAGCTGACACAATCCGCCGCCGATATCGCCTTGCGCGGCATCGCCGCGAATCCCCCGGCCCTCCGCAAAACCCCTGCCCGCTGCCGGTCGGCCAACCAGCGTCCAGAATGAGAATACCTGTCCGGGAGCGATCATCACGCCGTCAATCAGCGCACAGCCTTGCTGCAGATTGACGAGCTTGCCTTCCCAGTAAGGTCCTTGGCGTATCGGCTGTTCCAGCGCGCCAGCCACAGGCCATTCCGGTCTGTCAGCAGACCTGAACGCGAATCGAGAAGCGGTGCCCGCAACAGAGTCGCGCAGCTGCCGGCGAACCAGCGCCAGCATGCGGCGCGGTGCCTCTGGCAGCGTTCGGCGCAGCGCCTTGCGGATCCGGATTGCCAGCCCCAACTACTCCCCCTGTTCGATCCGCTTGCCCCGGCGTTACGCCCCCTGTAGAGGCGCGCCAAACGAAACTCCAGTATACCCAAAGGACCCAAGATGGCCGCGCAATACGCCTATGTGATGAAGGGCATGACCAAGACCTTCCCCGGTGCCCAAAAGCCGGTGCTGAGCGATATCAGCCTGCAATTTTACCAGGGTGCCAAGATCGGTATCGTTGGCCCGAACGGCGCGGGCAAATCGACGCTGATCAAGATCATGGCCGGGATCGACAAGGATTTCACCGGCGAGGCCTGGCCGGGCGAATATATCACGGTCGGCTATCTTGAGCAGGAGCCCCAACTCGACACCAGCAAGACCGTGCTCGAAAACGTCAAGGAAGGCGCGCGGGCCACGGCCGACATGGTGGAACGCTTCAACCAGATCGGCATGGAAATGGCTGAGGAAGACGCCGATTTCGACGCGCTGGGCGCCGAAATGAGCGAGCTTCAGGACAAGATCGACGCGGTCGATGGCTGGACGCTCGACAACCAGCTTGAAATCGCGATGGAAGCCTTGCGCTGCCCGCCGGGCGACTGGTCGGTGGAAAACCTTTCGGGCGGCGAAAAGCGCCGGATCGCGCTGACCCGGCTGCTGATCCAGAAGCCCGACATCCTTCTGCTCGACGAACCGACCAACCACCTCGACGCCGAAAGCGTCGAATGGCTGGAAAACCACCTGAAGGAATATGCCGGTGCGGTGCTGATGATCACCCACGATCGCTACTTCCTCGATAACGTGGTTGGCTGGATCCTCGAGCTCGATCGCGGGAAATACTTCCCCTATGAGGGCAATTATTCGACCTACCTGGAGACCAAGGCCAAGCGCCTTGCCCAGGAAGAGCGCGAGGAAAGCGGCAAGCAGAAGGCTCTGTCGCGCGAACTCGAATGGATCCGCCAGACCCCGGCCGCGCGCCAGACCAAGAGCAAGGCGCGTATCCGCAAGTTTGAGGAACTCCAGAACGCGCAGGACAACCGCGCAGTCGGCAAGGCCCAGATCGTCATCCAGGTGCCCGAGCGGCTGGGCGGCAAGGTGATCGACGTCAAGGGCATCTCCAAGGCCTATGGCGACAAGCTGCTGTTCGAAGACTTGTCGTTCATGCTGCCCCCGGGCGGGATCGTCGGCATCATCGGCCCCAACGGCGCGGGTAAATCGACGCTGTTCCGGATCCTTACCGGGCAGGAACAGCCCGACAGCGGGACAGTCGAAATCGGCTCGACCGTGCGGCTGGGCTATGTCGACCAGAGCCGCGACGATCTGACCGCAGCCAACAACGTCTGGCAGGAAATCAGCGGCGGGCATGATTACATGACCGTCAACAAGCAGGAAATGAGCACCCGGGCTTACGTTGGCGCGTTCAACTTCAAGGGCGCGGATCAGCAGAAGAACGTCGGCAAGCTCTCAGGCGGTGAACGCAACCGCGTGCACATGGCCAAGATGCTGAAGGCTGGCGGCAACGTGCTGCTGCTCGACGAACCGACCAACGATCTCGACGTCGAAACGCTGGCGGCGCTGGAAGACGCAATCGAAAACTTCGCCGGCTGCGCCGTGGTCATCTCGCACGACCGCTTCTTCCTGGACAGGCTGGCGACGCACATCCTGGCGTTTGAGGGCAACAGCCACGTCGAATGGTTTGAGGGCAACTTCGCGGCGTATGAAGAGGATAAGCGGCGCAGGCTGGGCGATGCTGCGGATCGGCCGACTAGGTTGGCGTATAAGAAGTTGACTCGGTGAGCTGGCGTACCCATCTTCGAATTGTGGGACTGGTCCGCAAGTTTTTCGAAAGGGATCAATATGGGCGGCGCCAAACGATTGATGGAAGAGCAAGAAGCGCGTTATCAGTTGGGTTTGCAAATTTGCATTGAGACTGGCTTGATTGAAGAATGCGAGATGCATCCTGGAACTTATTACGACGGTTCTGGCGAGCTTGAAGACGCTTATCGGTATGCAAATGCAGGTGTAACCGCTGGGCGTATCGGGCTTGGAGATGGAATGTCTCGCCGAGATCTGACAGACTCGATCAAAGATGCATATGAAGACAACTCAGGCATTGACTATTGCTCAAGTTGTGATCGAAATATGAGGGACTAGTTTAGGCTAGTGGTCGCTCTCGACGTTTTATCGATCTTTGTTTTTATTGATAATTAGCATTTCTCACACTAACCCACTGCTCTCCACCGCCAGCCCCTCGATACTCGCCACAACCAGCACTTCCCCAAACGGCACATCCAGCTTCCCGTCGTATCCGCTGCCATCCGCGCGCGGGTTGGCGTGCATCAGGACCCGGTCTTCGTTGAGATCGATCACCCAATATTCGGGCACCTCGGCATCGGCATAGAGGTCCGCCTTGCGGCCAAGGTCGGTTTCCAGTGTGCTGTCGGACACTTCGATCAGCAGGCCAACGGTTTCAAGCGGGACCACGCTGGCACCGCGATAGCTGGTGAGGACGATGTCGGGTTCGGGCAGCGAGCTGTCGGTCAGGCGCACCGAGGCTTCGACTTGCGGTTCGAATTCCGAACCAAGCTTTTCGAGGGCATTGGCCAACCGAACCGCCAGCCGCGTCTTGACCCGCGCATGGCGTGAATGCTGCGCGTTCATGACGATGATTTCCCCTTCGATCAGCTCGCTCTTGGCATAGCCATCGAACATCCCCTGCTCGCTCAGCGCCAGGAACTGATCGACGGTAAAGCGGTACGGCGCGCTTTCGGTGGACGGGAGCTGCGAAGGCTTGTTCATGGCGATGCCTGTTCGACTAACTGCTTCGGAAGCTAACACATGTCCCCGCCTCCCCCAAACCTGAACGCAAAGCTTACCAAACCATTCACCCTGCCGACAGCACGACTCGCATAGACCTCCGTCATGATCGCCGCCGATGGTGCGGCGCTTAACGATGGAGATGCGGCCATGGCCGTGAATTCGAACACCAACCTGCGCCGGACCAGCCTGATCGCCCTGGCCATTGCCGCTCTAACTTTGCCCGCGATCGCCGAAGCCCAGGAAGGTCGTGGTCGCGGCTGGGGTGAGCGGGTTGCCCGCAGCGAGGATGCCCCGCGTCCGCAGCGCCAGGCCCCGCCGCCGCAGGCTCAGGCTCCGCAGCAGCAAGCGCCGCGCAACTGGTCGCCTCCCCCACAGGCTCAGCCCCAGCAGCCGCCGGCTCCGCGCAGCTGGTCACCGCCGCCGCAGGCTCGCGGTGGGGACAACGCTGCGCCGCAATCGCGCTGGAACGGCGGCGAAGGGCGCCGCGGTGGCAACAATGGCGAAATCCGCCGCAGCAACGACGATGGCCGCCGCGAAGGCTGGAATGGTGAAGCGCGCAGAGGCGGCGATGGTGGCCGCCGCGAAGGTTGGAATGGCGGAAATCGCGATGGCAATCCCAACCCAGGCTGGGCCGGGCGAAGAGGCCAGCCGCAGCCGCAAGCCGCTCCCCAAAATCCGCAACAGCCGCCAGTTCAGGCTGGTGGCCGCAACGATGGTGATGGCCGCGGCGGCAATTGGAGAACCCGCACGCAACGAACCGACGACGGTCAGTTCGGATCGCGCGATGGCGAATGGCGCGGCCGCCGTGGCCAGGGTGGCAACTGGCAGGGTGAGCGCCGCGCCGATGGCGATACTCCGCGAAGCTGGAGCGACGCGCATCGTCGCCGCCAGGCCAATGGCGTCAGCGACTGGGATCGCCGCCGCGACGGGATCTCTTCGCGCAATTCGGACAGCTGGCGTGACCGGGTCCGGCGCGGAGAACACAGCTACGGCGGCGATCGCAACTATTGGTCGAACCGTAACTGGTCGGGCCATTGGGACCGTTCACGCCACCGCAACTGGTCGGGCTGGAACAACGGTTGGAACTGGAGCTGGGGCAACCATTACAACCGCTGGAACACCAGTTGGCGCAACAACAACCGCTATGACTGGTACGGCTGGCGCAGCTATCAGCCCAGCTATTTCCAGGTCGGCTACTACTATGCGCCCTATCGGAACTACTCGTACCAGCGGCTCAGCATCGGCTATTTCCTCGATTCGCTGTTCTTCGGCGAGGACTACTGGATTGCCGATCCGGGTTACTACCGCCTGCCCGACGCCTATGGGCCATACCGCTGGGTGCGTTATTATGACGATGCGGTGCTGGTGAACATCTACACCGGCGAAGTGGAAGACGTGATCCACGACTTCTTCTGGTAAATCCGGCCAATGCAAACGGAACGGGCCCCGGCAGCAATGCGCGGGGCCCGTTTCATTGGCGGCGGATATCTGGACCTATCTAATCCAGGGCACGATCCGCCGCAGCGTGCCATCCTTGTCGACCAGATGATGCTTCAGCGCCGCACCGACATGCAGCACGAACAGCACCAGCATCAGCGTTGCCGTAATCTCATGCAGTTCGTGGAACATGCCGACAGTCGGCTTGTCGGATCCGACCGGCAGGGCAGGCACATCGAACAGCCCGAACATCGAAACTGCCTTGCCATTACTTGCGGACGACGAAAGGCCCCAGCCCGCGATTGGGATCGCCAGCATCAACAGATACAACAGCCCGTGCGTCACCTTGGCAAGCGCTGCCTCCCAAGCTTTAAGCGATTCAATCAGCGGCGGCGCCTTATGAGTCAGCTTCCAGCCAATCCGGATCAGGGTCAGCACCAGGATCGAAATACCAATTGCCTTGTGGTTGCCCATCATGACAGCCATGTCTTCCTTCGGCATGTCTTCCGCCATCCATGCGACGACGAAATTCAGCACGATCAACAGGGCAATGATCCAGTGCAGAGCGATGGCGCCGCGCGAATAGCGCGCGGCCGAATTGGGTGCCGTATCCATGCTGCAAAGCTGGCCCAATTGCGGCTCAAGGGCAAGAGGTTAGATCATATCCTCTCAGTCCCACTACGCGGAGAATTTCGACCAACGACAATGGATTGCCCATTTGCCTCGCCCCACCAATCGGATAGGCACGTTGCATGAGCCCGTTCCGCGATGCCCCCGCGCCAGACAAGCACGCCCTGCTGAAGGTTGGCGCGCATGTCCGCCGACGGCTGGATTGCGATCCGCGAGCCTATCGCTTTGAAACCGACAAGGCCGAGATATGGGCGCTCGGCGACATGTTCGACGAGCAGGAATGCCGCCAGCTGATCGCAATGATCGATCGCACCGCCGTCCCCTCGCAGGTCCTTTCGCATGGCGAGGTAGAGGCCTGGCGGACCAGCAGTTCGGGCAATGTCGATCCCTATGATCCGTTCATTCAACAGATTGAGGCGAAAATCGACGCTCTTCTGGACCTGCCGCCTGAATATGGCGAGACGATGCAGGGCCAACGTTATGAGCAGGGCCAGCAGTTCAAGTATCACCTCGACCTGTTCTGGACCAAGGCAGACTACTGGAAAGATGAGGCCAGGCGCGGCGGGCAACGGGCCATCACCGCCATGGCCTATCTCAACGACGTCGAGGAAGGTGGCGACACGGCGTTCACAACGCTTGGCCTGTCGGTCAAGCCAAAACGCGGTGCACTGCTGATCTGGAACAACAACCTGCCTGACGGCAGGCCCAACGAAGATACGATGCACGCCGGCAACCCGGTGGTGAAGGGCGTCAAATACGTCCTCACCAAGTGGTACCGGTCGCGCAAATGGGGGTAAGAATGAATTTCCTGGTTTCCCGGCGGCGGATGGTCGCCGGCCTCGCCTGGGGCAGCGGCTTCGCCCTGCTGCCCGCAGCCCTTGCCCAGGCAGCCTCATCACCCGAAGGCAGTGAAGATGCCCGCCTGATGGCGCTGTTCCGCGAAGCCGCGAGGCGTGAAGATGCGATCGATCCGATCGGCCTGGTCTATCGCGGCGGCAAGCCCAACCTGACCGCCTTTCGCCAGATCTTCACCGATCTGGCCGTGCGCCAGCGGCGCGGTGTGCTGCGCTGGACCATGGCCGGGCTCGGCAAGATCAATCGCGCCAAGCTTAGCCCGGAACGGCAGATTTCCTATGACGTGTTCCTACGCGATCTGCGCGAGACGCAGATGTGGCTCCAGCCCGACATGGTCGCGCTCGAAGCTGTGCGTCCGCTTACCCATTTCGGCGGATTGCACGTCGAATTCCCCTCATTGATCAACAAGGGCGGCGCGCTGCCCTATAACAACGAGGCTGACTATCGTCGCAATCTGGAACTGATGCGGGCTTTCCCACAGGTGCTCGACAATGCAATCGCTCGGTTCCGTGATGGGCTGGAAAGCGGCGTGCTCGAAACCAAGCTGACTACCCGCAACATGATTGCCCAGATCCAAGCGATCCTGGCCCAGCCGCTGACGGAAACGCCGTTCACCTCGGCTGTCCGCGAATTCCCTGCGGCGGTTCCGGCATCAAGCCGCGAGGAGCTGGCCGCAATCTACAATACTGCGGTCAGCCACGAAATCTATCCGGCCTATCGCCGTCTGCGCAATTTCCTGAACGACGAATACCTGCCCGCAGCGCGCGACGCGGTCGGCATTTCGGCGATGAAAGGTGGGCCCGGCTATTACCGCAAGGCAATTGAAAGCCAGACAACCGTAAGGCTCGATCCCGAAGCAGTCCACCGGCTGGGCCTTGGCGAGGTGGCGCGGATCCAGCGTGAGATGGACGGGGTACGTCAGCGGCTCGGCTTTGCCGGACCCTTGCGCGATTTCTTCGAGGAGATTCGCACAAATCCGCGCTATCATCCAAAGTCCAAGGCCGAATTCGCCAAGGTCTTCGCTGACGCAGCCAAGGCTGTAGATGCGGAGATTCCAAAGTACTTCAACAAGGTACCCAAGACCAAGCTGCTGATTGAACCCTATCCAGCCTACCGCGAGAAGTACGAGGCTGGCGGGTCCTACAACCAGGGTTCGCCCGACGGAGCGCGGCCCGGCACCTTCTTCTACAACACCTATGATCTGCCTAGCCGGTTTCTGACCGGGGTGGTCACGCTTTATATGCACGAAGGCGCGCCGGGGCATCATTTCCAGATCAGCCTGGCCCAGGAAGATGAAGGCCTGCCAGATTTCCAGCGCTTTGGCGGTAACACCGCCTATGTCGAAGGCTGGGCGCTCTATGCCGAGACCCTGGGCTATGACATGGGCTTCTATCAGGACCCGATGCAGCACTGGGGTACGCTCGACGACGAGATGCTGCGGGCGATGCGGCTCGTGGTCGATACCGGGCTGCACGCCAAGGGCTGGAACCGCGAGCAGGCGATCGAATACATGCTGGCCAACAGCGGCATGGGCCGGAGCGACGCGACGGCAGAGGTGGAACGCTACATCGTCTGGCCGGGCCAGGCGCTGGGGTACAAGATCGGCGCGCTGGCGATCCAGCGGCTCCGCGACAAGGCCCGCACCGCGCTGGGAGCCCGCTTTAATATCCGTGCCTTTCACGATCAGGTGCTGGGATCAGGCGCCCTGCCCCTGCCGATCCTTGAAGCCAAGATCGATCGCTGGATTGCCGCCACGAAGGGGTGAGTTGCCAGTAGCGGTACAAGATGCTTAGATCGCGCCAACACAAGGGGCTGAGCGATGCTTGACTATTTCGTTGCGACCATTCCGCACTTCCTGGCCTATTTCGGCTCTGCCGTGGCGCTGGCAGCAGCGTTCCTGTGGCTCTATTCGCTGTGCACCCCGCACCGCGAATTCGCGCTGATCCGCGAAGGCAACACGGCCGCCGCGGTGCAGCTGACCTGGACCTTCCTGGGCTTTGCCATTCCGGTGGCTTCGGTCATCGCCAATTCGGTCAGCATTGCCGACATGGTGCTGTGGGGCGCGGTGGCTGGCGTGGTTCAACTGGCAGTATTCGTGGTGATTTCTCGCTTCCTGTTCAAGACGGTGTCCGACCGGATCGCGGAAGGCTGCGTGGCCTCGGGCCAGTTCGTCGGCGGGATTGGCCTCGGGATCGGGATCCTGCAGGCCGCCTGCATGGTGCCCTGAGGGTCATGGCGATGAACAAGCAATTCGCCCTGACCACAGCGATGGCAGCCACGCTGTCCTCGCTTTCGGCCTGCTCCAGCGGCAATGACTGGGATGGCAGCTATGCCGACAATGACACCAGGGTCTGCGTCGACGAAGCCGGCAACCGGGTCGATGACAGCCAGTGCAACAACCACATCCGTGGCGGCGGCTACCACGGTTGGTATTATGTCAATCGCGGCTCGCGCCTGCCCTATTACGGGGATTCGGTGAACGACCCCAAGTTGGGGATCAAGGGTTCGAAGACCCCGGTCGCTGGCAAAAGCTATGCCAGCGCGCCAGCGCACACCAACCTGACCCGCTCGGCCGCGATGTCGCGCGGCGGGTTCGGTTCAAGCGGCCGCTCGTTCGGCGGCGGACGCTCATAACCGGTGCTGAGGCTAAGCCTAACACCGCGCAAGAACTGGCAAAACGCGGTCGAAGAGCTGGGGCTGATCTGGCACAGCGATGCCGACGGACCCTATTGGGACGAAAGCGCCTGCTTCTCCTTCACCCTGGCCGAGATCGAGGCGATTGAGGCGGCGACCGAGGAGGTCCACGGCCTTTACTGCGAGGCCGGGGCAAAGATCGTGGGTGACGAACGCCTGCTTTCCGAATGCGGCGTTCCCAAGAGCTATCACGATGTGGTGCGCAGTGCCTGGAAGGCGGGCGTTCCGGCGCTCGACTATGGCCGGTTCGATTTCGGCTACAACGGTTCAGGCCCGCCCAAGCTGTTCGAATTCAACTGCGATACGCCCACCTCGATGCTGGAAACCGCGATTGTGCAGTGGGAGTGGAAGGAAGCGGTCTATCCCAGGCTGGACCAGCTCAACAGCCTGCACGAGCAATTGCTGGCGCGCTGGCAGGCGCTGGTGTCGAAGATCCCGGACGCCACCGTGTGGTTCACCCACACCGACGACGACGCCCACGAGGATACGATCACGGCCACTTACATGCGCGATCTGGCGGCTCAGGCCGGGCTGAACACCCGGGCAGTGCTGATCGACCAGATCGGGATCGACGCCGAGGGGCGCCTCGTCGATCAGGAAGACTACCTGATCACTGCGCTGTTCAAGCTCTATCCCTGGGAATGGCTGGCCGCGGAAGAGTTCGGCGCGCAAATCCTTCCACGCTTTGCGGAAACGCTTTGGTTCGAACCGGTGTGGAAGATGATGTGGAGCAACAAGGCGGTGCTCGCGGTGCTGTGGGACCTGTTCCCCGGCCACCCCAACCTGCTCGCCTCATCACTCGATCCGCGCGCGATGACGGGCGATTACGTTGCCAAGCCGGTCCACGCCCGCGAAGGGGCCAACATCGAAGTGATCGCGCACGGCCAGGTGATTGAACGCCAGGGGGGCGCCTACAACCGTGGACGGCTGCTGTTTCAGGAACGCTATCCCTTGCGCAATTTCGGCAAGGGTTATCCGGTGCTGGGATCATGGAGCGTCGCAGGATCGGCAGCCGGTCTTGGCATTCGCGAGGACGGTCTGATCACCGGCAACCGCGCGCGGTTTGTGCCGCATGTGATCGAAGGCTAGCGCCTAGCCACAAGGTTTCTGTTTCAGTTCCTGTGCTGAATTGCGCTGAAACGAACCAGTCTGCTTGGGCGAAAGCCAAAGCTCCCTCGCCGCGCGTTCTTGCTTGCCGAGTCGCCGTGGATCGGTGCCAGTCACCGCGCCGAACACCACCAGTGCCTTAAGGTACGAGCCCGCAGCGCTGGCATGATAATGGTCGGCGGCCCACAGATCGACTTGCCCCTTGGTGATCCCGTCATAGGGATTGGGATCGGCCACGCCCGTGCGCATGGCCCGGCTCCAGGCCGCACCTACGCCGATCGGAGCGCCCAGCACCGGGTGGCGCGCGGAGCAATTGGTCCTGGCTAGGTCTGCCGCCATGCGGTCAATGCCTTGCCCATACCAGTGCCCGCCACTTTGCCAGGTCAGGTCGGCGCGTGACCAGGTAGAGACCAGCCGCACCGACACCGCAGGGTTCGCCGCACGAAACAGGTCGGCCAGGGTCCCCGCCGCAGCGAGGTGGCGGGTGGGATCGCCTGGGCGCTCACGGTCGAGCGTCGAATAGCCTTGTAGCAGGACCACATCCCACTTGCCCGCGATCACACCGCGCCGCTCGGCCAGGTGCCAGGCGAGGTCCTTGCCGGGTGAAGTCTCGAGGCTGACTTTCCAGTCGAGCTTCAACTGCTCGGCGAAAGTCCGGAATAACGCAGGGACGCCCCCGATCCCATCACCGTTGAGATCGGTCACCGCATCGGCGCGGTAGCGCAGCACCGGAGATCCGGCCCCGAAGGTAAAGCTGTTGCCCACGAACAGGATCGACTTTGCATGAACCGGCGTGGCAAGCGCTAGCACGGCCCCGGCAAAGACAATCCAGCGCTTCATCCCAGCGCTTCGGCGATCAGTTTGCGAGTGTTGGCAACACCATAAAGCGCAATGAAGCTGCCCATCCGCGGGCCTTGAGCGGAACCCAGCAGAGTCTCGTAAAGCGCCTTGAACCAGTCGCGCAGGTTCTCGAACCCGAACTGTTCGGCCTTGCCGATTTCGTAGACCAGGTTCTGCAGATCCTCGGCGCTGGCATCTTCGCCCGCCTTGGCGAGCTCGACATCGAGCGCGGCAAGCGCCTTGGCCTCGTTCTCCTCAGGCTTGCGGCGATGCAGGGTCGGCGCAATGAAATCGCGGTTGGTGGCGAGCGCCTTGTCGACAAGGTCATCGAGCGCCGGATGCTTGGCCGGATCGGCATCGGACACGTAGTTGCCCAGATAGGACCAGACCTGCTCACGCGTCGCCCCAGCCCCCAACACGCCGACCAGGTTGAGCAGCAGGCTAAAAGTCACGGGCAGCTTGTCACCCATGTTGGAGCTCTTCCCGCTGGCGCGCAGCAGGTGCCAGACCGGATTGCCCAGTTGCTGCTCAATTGGCTGGCTCGCCAGCTTTTCGCGGAACTGCCAGTATTCATCGACGTTCTTCGGGATGATCCCAGTGTGCAGGCTCTTGGCGCTCTTGGGTTCGCGGAACAGGAACAGACCCAGGCTTTCCTCGCTGCCATAGGTCAGCCACTGGTCGATGGTCAGGCCGTTGCCCTTCGACTTGGAAATCTTCTGCCCCTCTTCATCGAGGAACAGCTCATAGATCAGGCCTTCGGGCGGCGTGGCCCCCAGCGCGCGGGTGATCCGACCGCTTTCGCGCACGCTGTCGGTCAGATCCTTGCCGCACATTTCGTAATCGACGCCCAGCGCGACCCAGCGCATCGCCCAGTCGACCTTCCACTGCAGCTTCGAATTGCCGCCAAAGATGCAGCTTTCGACCATGTCACCGTGGTCTTCGAACCGGACGATCCCGGCCCCGGCATCGACCACTTCGACCGGCACCTGCAGCACCTGATGGGTCTTGGGGCTGACCGGCAGCACCGGCGAATAGGTCAGCCGGCGCTCCTCACGCAGGGTCGGCAACATGATGTCCATGATCGCCCGCCAGTTGCGCAGAATACCCTTCAAGGCTTCGTCGAACTGGCCCGAATTGTACATGTCGCTGGAGGAAACGAATTCGTACTCGAACCCGAACCGGTCGAGGAACTCACGCAGCATCGCGTTGTTGTGATGCGCGAAGCTCTCATACTTGTTGAAGGGATCCGGGATACGGCTGAGCGGATGCCCGAGGTACGCGGTCAACAGTCCCTGATTGGGGATGTTGTCGGGAACCTTGC
>CAZOSI010000011.1:0-13564 GCA_964582485.1 uncultured Novosphingobium sp. | reverse complement strand
CCCGTCCATATCATCACTGAACGCGACCAGCCGGGTTGGTGCGCCGCCCGAAAGCACTTCATAGGCCCGGCGCACCAGCGTGGTACGCAGCACTTCCTGGAACGTGCCAATATGCGGCAACCCGCTGGGGCCATAGCCGGTTTCGAACAGCACCGGAGCGCCGCCGGGTTTGCCCTGCGGATACCGCTTCAAGAGCTTGCGTGCTTCCTCGAAGGGCCAAGCCTTGGAAACCTGTGCGGCGTCGTGCAGTGCGGTGTCGGTCATGATCGCCGGGCTTTCGCGGAGGTGAAGGCAATGTGCAAGGCTGAAATGCAGGGATCGTGGCCATCGGTTGACCGAGCCAGACCTGTGACTGAACTGTCCCGACTGTCCGATTATGGGACTGTCGCGTAACGGCTGGACTTGGAAACCGGCGTCCGGGCAGGCATCCACACCCCTGTTCCGTGCCAAAACGAGATTTTCCTGTGCCGCTGAAGTTAATTGCCGAATTCACCCAAGCGGACGATCTGCAATGCCTGCGCGGCAGAGTGGCTGACTTTGTGGCGCAGCGGGGTTTCCGCGCCGGGTTCTTCCTCGCACCGATTGCGCGCAACAACATCCAGGGCCGTATCCTGACCAGCGGGGGGTTTCCTGAAAGCTGGGTCCGTGCTTACCGACGGGCACTGCACAAGATTGACCCGCTGCCCGAGATTGCCCTGTCGCTCGGCTGCCCGTTCCGGTGGGGACAGGCCAGTCTCTTGCGCCCCCTTTCAGCCAACCAGCGCCGTTACATCACAATCCTGCAGCGCATCGGAATGAGCGACGGGATCGCCTATCCACTGTTTGGGAACGGCGCGCGCGCCGGCCTGGCGGGCCTGGGACATCACTCCGATCTCGACGGGATCAGCGCCGAGGTGCGGCTGGAAATCCAGATCATGCTGCAAGCCGCCTATCAGACCTATTGCCGACTCACCGCGGACGCCTTCACTCCCGAAGTCGAACTTTCCGGGCGAGAACGCGACGTGCTGTTCTGGCTGACCCAGGGCAAGAGCAACAATGCGATCGCGACGATCCTGGCGATTTCTCCGGCAACGGTCGATACCTACATGCGGCGGATTTTCCTGAAGCTGGACGTTTCGGACCGGGTAGGTGCGGCGATGGCTGCGGTGCAGCACGGCTATGTCATTGCCGGCGACTATCATCGGGTGCCGCTGGTCTGATCTGCCGCCGCTTGTCCTGCAACCACGGGACTGGCCCCTGTCACCCCCGCCTCATAGCTTGCACCGACAGCCGGGAAGAATGTCCGGCAGGTGGGTCGGAGAGATATGGACTTAACCGGCATTGTTTGTGCCGGTCGGGCTATGCCGTTCGGCTCCCCGCCACACGGGGGAGTGCAAGAGTTTGCCTGAACAGAACCAGCCGGACGGCGATCTGGCCGCGATGCGTCGCCTCGCCTCCGAAATGTTGAAACGGCGGATGCTGCGCAGTCGCTATTTTGACCGGCTGTCGTTTAGCGAGCAACGCTGGGACATGATGCTGATGTTGTTTGGCGAGGCACACCATGCCTGCAGCGTCGACGAAGCGAGCCGTGCCCTCAATATGTCGCCTGCGACGACTCTGGCCCTGGCTCGAATTCTGGCTGGCCAGGATCTAGCGAAGATGAGCGATTCCGATGGAGGCTGGAATGAAATTCCGATCAGCCTTACTGCGGAGGCCTTGGCCAAGCTTCACGCCTACTTTCGCGAATTGCTGGACAAACAGCTGGTCGTTTGAAATCACGAAAATTCCTCGCCGGACCGAAAAGTTCTTTTCAAACAATCTCTTCTGAAATCAGACTGGTATAAGAACCACAATTGGCGGCAACTGGCCGCGCGAGCCACGTTCCTCTGTTGTCAGCGGTCTCGCGGTCTAGAGCAACACATCCTTCAGCAATTTTTCCGCCTCGCCGTTTTCGGGGCAGGTCCAGGTCCTTTGCTTGACCCGAATCACCCCAGCAGCGGCAGAAAGGACCAGTTCCTGGCGAACCTCGCTGCCGTGATCGCCGCAGGGCCAGGCCGTGACCCGCGCGGTGCCTTTTGTCGTCAGCAGCGCTTGCCAGGCCGACCCCGGCATAACCAGCGCGTCGCCTGGGTGGTCAGCCGAACCAAAGGCGTGAAGCTTGCTCCGCGCCTTGCTGATCCCGAACAGCGCATATTCAGTATGGCCGCAGGGTCCGGCCGAAACCTGAACCAGAAATTCGCTCGCATTGCCATCGCGGTCGTAGTCCCCCATCAGCATCACCCGCGGCCCCGGTCTTTTCGCGACTTCGGCTAGGAAAGCGGGAGTGGCACCATCCGATGCCCGATCAAAATCACGCGGTGACATTTGCCGCCATTGCATCGCCGCCAGCCCGGCCGAATTGCTCTCGGGCAAATCCGAAAAGTAGGGCCCAAGCGGCAGTCGATCCACCACCTTGCTGCCTTGCTTGCGAACCAGGCTGAGCTTGCCCATTTCGCCATAGGCAAAGCCCGTGCAAGGACAGGTGATCGCCATTTCGACATCCCGCGGACTGCAAATCGGCTTGGGCCGCCCGTCCCAGACCAGTTGCCAAACCTCTGCCTGTCCATTGACAGTCACCAGCTTGGCCTCGCGGACAAATTGCGCGGGCGCAGCTCCGAGCGAGCAAAGGGCAACCAGGGCAAGCATCAGGCGGCGTATGATCATGCCGCATTGAATGCCAGTCCGCCGCGCGGTGCAACCCCCAAGTTGCTTGATCCCCCTGCCACAGGCATGGTGGCAACTAGAGATTCGGGAGGATTAGTTGCGGAAAATCGGAACATTCGCGGCACTGTTCGCGGCGACAGCTGCATTGCTGGCTCTGGGTTCACCAGGCACGGCCCGGTCACCGGAACTGAAGGCATCCCTGTGGCACGGCGGGCCGATCATCACCATGGACGGCCCCCGCCCCCGGATCGTCGAAGCTGTGGTAGCACGTGACGGAAGTATCGTCTTTGCAGGCCCGCTTGCCGAAGCGCGCAAAATGACCGGCAAGCGGGTCGACGACCATGATCTGCGCGGACAAACGATGCTGCCGGGTTTCGTCGACGCCCATTCGCATTTTGCAATGGCCATGCAAATCGCTGGCGGGATCGACCTTGCCGATCCCGCCTTGGGGGTAAAGGATTTCAGCTCACTGCAGGAAGCACTCAAGCGCCATATTGCGGCCCATGGGATTGTGAATGGCGGCTGGGTTGTCGCCTGGAACTATACCGAGGCCGCCCTGGCCGAGAAGCGCCACATCACCCGAGCCGAGCTTGATGCTGTGCTTGCAGGCTACAAGATCGTGCTGGTCCACTTCACCGGCCACGGCATGGTCGGCAATAGTGCGGCCTTGCAGGAGGCGGGAGTAACCGATAGCTCGCAATCTCCGGCGGGCGGGGTGATCATGCGCGATGCGGCAGGCAAGCCCAACGGCGTGCTATTCGAAAACGCGATGATGCCGCTCGCCATGAAGATTCCTCAGCCCGGTGAGGCAGCCAAGCTGGCCATGTTCGACAAGGCGCAGGACCTCTATGCCTCGCAAGGTTATACCCATGTCCAGGACGGCGCGACCCAGTTGCCGGACCTGGCCTTCCTGACCGGTGAGGCCGCCAAGGCACGGCTCAAGCTGGACCTGGCCTTGCTGCCATACCACGGTACCCTGCCCGCCTTGCTGAAGCGCAGCGATCTAAAGTTCGGAACCTATTCGGGCCATGTGAAGCTGCAGGGCATCAAGTTCGTGCTGGATGGTTCCCCGCAGGCGCGCACTGCCTATTTCTCGCGCGATTACAAGTTGGGCTCACCCGAGGGAACGCATCCCTGGCACGGCGAATCCAACATGACCCAGGCCGAGTTCGAGGCCAAGGCCAGGGAAGCGCATGCCCGCGGCTGGCAACTGTTCGTCCACGCGAACGGCGATGCCGCGATCGACATGGCGATCAAAGGTTTCGACGCGTTGGGGATCAAATCCAAAGACAATCGCCGCCCGGTGGTTATTCATTCACAGTTCCAGCGCCAGGACCAGCTGAAAGCCTATGCCCGGATCGGGGTTGGCCCGGCCTATTTCTCAAACCACACCTACCTTTTTGCCGACATCCACCGCAGCAACTTCCCGCGCGCGGTGGTTGATTTCATCAGCCCGTTCAAATCTGCTCGCGCCGCGGGGCTGACCGTGTCGAACCATTCGGACTATCCGGTTACCCGGCTCGATTCGATGATGCAGATCTGGACTTCAATGGCGCGTACTTCGCTGACCGGGGTGGTTTCTGGCCCGAGCCAGCGGCTAAACGCATATGAAGCCTTGCAGATGCTCACCACCGGTCCGGCCTGGCAGGTGTTCGAAGAAAACCGCAAGGGCCGGATTAAGGCGGGCTTGCTGGCCGACTTCGTGGTGCTCGATCGCAACCCGTTGACCACCCCGGTCGGGCAGATTCGCTCGATCCGGGTGATGCAGACGGTCAAGGAAGGACGCACTGTCTGGCAGCGAAACTAGCCCGGCCTGGCAAAGACCTGCTGCGGACCAAAGTCGATCCGGTTCAGATCGCAGCTTGTGCTGGCCGCAATTGCCAGCGGTCGTTCGCTTGACCTGCTCAGGCCCAACCGCGTCGCGATCCGTCCCGTAAGACCGTAGAGGTCATAGAGCCCGCGCGGAAAGCTGGTCCGCAGTTCCCCGCGATAGCGATAGCGCACAACTGGCAGGTGCGCGGTGAAGCCGCGAAAGGCGGCGTGGCGATCGGCGGTATCCTCGGCCCTGGCCTTGATCTCGCAATCACCGCGCCGGGCAGTGACAAAATCCATGTCTAACACCCGATCTTCGATCCCTACGGCAAAACCTTGCGCCGCCAGCAGACCGGCAAGCTCGCGGTTGAAACGCGCGAGATCGGGTCCGGCGGCAATGTCCAGCATCCGCGCCTTGATCCCCAAGGTCGCGGCCAGCAGGACAAGCGCGACAAGGCTAAAGGCGGCGCGGTGCGAGCGCATGGCTGCCCATCATCACGATTGCTGCAACGGTGATCACCGCAATCCAGCCAAACAGCATGCCACCACCGCCGGTGTGCCAGTAATCAAACTGGTCACGGTTGTGGGCAATCGTCGCCAGCCGAACACCGTTGACCAGAACATTGCCGATCACTGCCGCCGCCAGGACCAGCAGCGAGCCCCGCCCCAGCGGAATCCGCAGTAACTGGGTGATACCGACCCAGAACTGGATCGCCATCGTCAGGTTATGGAGCGAGGAACAGCCGTAGGCGATCATCATCGGCTTGCCGCCGTCGCTGAAGCCGACAAGGTTGCCCTGCGCTTCAGTCCCGGCCAACCACGCCACGAAGCGCCCGTCGATCGAAACAATCCGGTCGCCCAGCAAGGCCAGGAACAGGTGTCCCCAGATCAACGAGGTGGTGAGCGCAAGGAGCACGATGCCGGTCCGGCGGCCGCGGCTGCCCGCCGTACTGCTAAAGGTCAGCCACGCTCCGGCCAACAAGACTGCTGCCGATCCCGCCGAAACGATGGGAACGAAAGCCAGCACAAGGACAAGCCCGAGAACTCCGATATCGAAACGGCCAAGGCGGCTCTCGCTTTCATTTTCGAACGCGATCGCCGCAGCAATGAACATCACGAACACGAAAATTGGGCTCAGCCCGAACGTATTGAGCAGGGCAGGCACCAGGCCTTTGCTCTCGACCGAAAGAAATACTGGTGCGGCCACACCATTGCAGGCGGCCACCAGCGCGGCGACCACCAGCCAGTGGACGCGGTCACGGCCCGGCGCAAGGATCATCGCGAGTGCCGGGCCCCTTGAGGTTTAGCGTGAGAAGCGGCGGCGCAGCATCCGGTAGCCGACGCCGAGCACTCCCAGCGCGACAAGCCCACCGGCCACTTCCGGCTCTGGAACCGGACCAAATCCGGCATAGGCCGGTGCAGCGGCCATAGCGGCGATGAAACCGAAGCTTGCAATTGAAACCAGTTGTCGGCGCATGAGCAGTCCCTTCCAAGGTTGTTTCGCGCTACAGGCTATCATGCATGGTCCGGGTGTAAACACCACATTCGTGGCTGGCCCTAGCTGCCGTTGTTGTGGCACCTTGGCGGCAATGGCTTCCTATTCCGCCCTTGCCCTATTTGCCTTGCTGCTGCTGCTGGAAGAGCATCAACGCGGCACGGCCCGTGCGCCGATCGGCTGGCACCGGATCGTGACAAACTGGGGGCTTGGGTTGATCAACATGGCGCTCGTCGCGCTGGTACCGGTCGGCGCGCTGGTTGCGGCGATATACGCCGAGGCTGGGCCGCTGTCCGGATGGAGCGCCCTCGCCGCGTTTGCGCCAGTGCTGCTGGTCCGCAGTTTCGTGGCCTATTGCCTTCACCGGCTGTTCCATGCCGTGCCCGCGCTCTGGCGGATCCACCGCGTCCATCACGCCGACACCGCGATCGATACCAGTACCGGGCTTCGCACCCACCCGATCGAAGCGCTTGCCTCGGCAGGCAGTGCTGCCGTTGTTGTATCCGTTCTGGCCCCCCCCGCGCTGGCGGTCGTGGCGATTGACGCCCTGCTGCTTGGCGCCGCGTTATGGCAGCACGCGGCGATCCGCCTGCCTGCCTCTATGGCATCCCTGGCCGAATGGGTATTCGTGACGCCGCGAAGCCATTTGGTCCACCACTCGCGGCTCCGAAGCGAGCATGACAGCAATTATGGCGACCTACTGGCGATCTGGGACCGGCTGCTCGGAACCTGGAGTTCCCCCATGCCGCCCCCACGATCGATCGGACTGGACAATGGCCCTCCGCCCAATTCGCTAAGCCGGCAGCTCTTTTCACCGTTTAACGAAAGCGGATCTAGCGCTAGCCCTGCAGAAGGTTCGAATTCAACTTGATCCGGCAATCTTCGAGCTTGGCCACCGCGTTGAGCCGCGCCTTGTCTTAGTGGCTCATGCCGCTTGCCCCTGCCTAACTCCGATCGTTCAGAATCAGGGCTGCCCCCGGCTTATGGGCGCGGATTTCTTCCTCGGTCAAACCGCAGATTTCATGGGGAAAGACCAACCATTCCTCGGTCTGGTGCACGAAGAAATCCGGCGTAAGGTCGGTCTGATTTCGGCTGGGTTTGTAATAGGCGGTAGCGACCTTGATCGTACCCGGCGTATTGTGTCGACACCGCGCTTTGAGCTCGTTGATGAAGGCTTCGACCGAGCGCCCCGTATCAAACACGTCGTCGATCACCAGCAACCGGTCTTCCGGATCGAGCACATCGATCAGGTAGCCGAGTGCATAGACCCGTACTTCCTTGTTCTGTTTGTCGATTCCGGAATAGCTGGCGGTTCGGATCGCGATGTGGTCGGTTTCCACTCCGCGATAGGCGAGCAGTTCCTGCACCGCGATCCCGACCGGTGCCCCGCCACGCCAGATCCCGACGATGTGGGTCGGGCGGAAGCCGGATTCGAGCACCAGGTTGGCCAGCGCGAAGCTATCTTCCAGCAGGCGATCGGCGGTGAGATAGACTTTATCGACCACCAGCAACCTCGGCGATCTCGGCCAGATGCTGAATCTGGTCGGCCATTGGCAGGAACGAACCGGTGAAGCTGTTCTCCGCCAACCTCACGATCTCTGCTTCGCTGAGGTCCAGGGCCTCCGCGACGGCGTGGAAGTTGGCATTGATGTAACCGCCGAAATAGGCCGGATCGTCGGAATTGATTGTAGCCTTCAAGTCCAGATCCAACATGCGCCGCACCGGACTTTGCCCGATATCCTTGATTACGCAGAGCCGCAGGTTGGACAGCGGACAAACAGTAAGCGTCAGTCCCTCGTCCGCGATCCGCCGCACCAGCGCCAGGTCTTCGAGCGCGCGGTTGCCATGGTCGATCCGCTCCACTTCCAGCAGATCGAGCGCTTCGTGGACATATTCTGGCGGCCCTTCCTCGCCGGCATGGGCTGTGACGTGCAGGCCCAGTTCGCGCGCCTTGGCAAAGACCCGCTGGAATTTGCTGGGCGGATGGCCCAGTTCAGACGAATCGAGCCCAACCCCGTGAATCCGCTCAAGATGCGGCAACGCCTGATCCAGCGTCTCGAACGCCTCCCCCTCGCTAAGGTGACGCAGGAAGCACATGATCAGGCGGTAGCTTATCCCCAGTTGCACCTCGCCCTGCTTCAGCGCACGCTCGATCCCGTCCAAAGCAGTCTCGAACGTCACTCCGCGTTCGGTGTGCCCCTGCGGATCGAAGAATATCTCGACATGACGGACATTGTCGGCCTGGGCGCGTTCGAGATAGGCCCAGGTCAGGTCAAAGAAGTCCTGCTCGGTCTGCAGAACCGACATCCCCTGGTAGTAGATATCGAGGAAGTCCTGCAGGTTGGAGAAGGAATAGGCGGCCCTAACCGCCTCAACGTTCGCAAATGGGATCGTCACGCCATTGCGCTGCGCCAGGGCGAACAACAGTTCAGGCTCAAGCGAGCCTTCGATGTGCAAGTGGAGCTCAGCCTTGGGTAGGCGATCGATCAGCGCGGAGCGTGCGGGATTCGGCATGGAACGACGCTGGCGCAGGGCAAAGGCGCGGTCAACCGCTTGCACCGTGTTCCATTTCCGTTCTATCGCTTCGGAGTGACTGCCGCCCTGCCCCTTCCTGCGCTCCACGCCAGCCATGGCGGCTGTTGGCTGAGGGACGGGCATGGCGCGACACGCGGGGTGGCCAAGGGCGAGGCGATCGTTGCCGCCGCCGATACCCCGCTGCTGTTGCTCAACGCTCCGCTAGTGGCGACGCGGCTGGGATATCCTGACCTGTCGGGGCTCGACTTGCTTGAACTGTTTGCGTTTGTCTTCCCGGCGCGGTTCGTGGTCCCGACTCCAAAGGGCCTGGCCCATGCGCTGGACCTGGCCGAGCCCGCCGCGGATGACGCTGTGCCCGCATTGCTGCAGCAGGCGGCCGAAGCCCTGCTCGCAACATGCCAGGCCGATGATTGGACCGGGCGCGAAGGGGCGTGGTCGGCGCTGCAGAACCTGACCCGGTTGCGCTGGGCCTGGGCCCCTCTGCTTGCTGCGCGGATTGCGGCGCCAGCCAAGGCCGAACGCTGGCTGTTTGCACGCTTGCCCGAATGGGAGGAAGCGCCAGAGCGTCCGCAGCCAGCCCAGGTTGCGCTTGATCCCGCAGCGGTATCGATAGAGCTCAGCCGCTTGACCGGGGACGGCGCTGAAAGTCGCCCGGCCCAGGCGGCCTATGCGCAGGAAGCCGCCCACCTGTTCGAGCCGCGCCGACGTGAGGGCCAGCCGCACCTTCTGCTGGCCCAGGCCGGAACCGGGATCGGAAAGACGCTTGGCTATCTCGCCCCGGCCTCAGCATGGTCTGCGCGATCGGGCGGGACGGTCTGGGTTTCGACCTATACCAAAGCCCTGCAGCGCCAGCTTCGCCGCGAAAGCCGCCGGGCCTGGCCCGGGCGCCGCAGCGATGGATCGCAGCCTGTTGTGGTACGCAAAGGGCGCGAGAACTATCTGTGCCTGCTCAACCTGGAAGATGCGCTGCAAGGCGGCTTTACCGGTCGCGCGGCGATCATGGCGCAGCTGATCGCGCGCTGGGCCGCCTATAGCCAGGACGGCGACATGATCGGCGGCGATCTGCCCGGCTGGCTTGGAACCTTGTTCCGCCAGCGCGGGGTCAAGGCGCTTACTGACCAGCGCGGCGAATGTGTTTTTGCCGGCTGTCCGCATTACCGCAAATGCTTCATTGAACGGGCCTCTCGGGCCAGCGCACAGGCTGACCTGGTGATTGCCAATCACGCGCTGGTAATGGTCAACGCCGCGCGCGGTCGTGATCAGGCACAGCGCCCGACCCGGATCGTTTTCGACGAGGGACATCACGTCTTCGAAGCGGCGGACTCCACTTTTGCGGCCGCGCTGACCGGAGCCGAGACCATTGAACTGCGGCGTTGGGTGATCGGCCCGGAACGCGGGTCCAAGGGCCGGCGCCGTGGCCTGTCCGCCCGGCTGGCCGATATTGCCAGTTATGATGAGGCTGGCGGCAAGGCAATTGCTGCAGCACGCCATGCGGCAGAGGCCCTGCCCGGCGACGGCTGGCTGCAACGGATCAACGAAAACGCACCATCGGGTCCGCTCGAGGGACTTCTCGCTGCGGTTCGTGCCACGGTTTACGCCCGCGATGAAAGCGGCGGGCAGGAGGCCGGATACGGACTTGAAACCGAAGCCGCCCAACTTGACGGGGCCTTCATAGAGCGGGCCGGCGCGGCCCAGGAGGCGCTGGCGGCACTCCGCACTCCGCTGATCCGGCTGGGCGTGCGGCTCGAAGCAATCCTGGCCGAACCGCCCGACTGGCTGGACGGTCCCGGCCGGGCACGGATCGACGGAGCGCGCCATTCGCTGGCCTGGCGGATCGATCTGCTGACTGCCTGGGAGGCATTGCTTGAGCGGCTTGGCGGCCCGGCCGATCCGCTCTTTGTCGATTGGCTGGCGGTCGAGCGAGCCGAGGCGCGCGAGTTCGACATCGGCATCCATCGCCACTGGCTCGATCCTATGAAGCCCTTCGCACGCACCGTGCTGGACGGTGCCCACGGCGTGATGCTGACGAGCGCAACCTTGAAGGACGGACCCGATTGGGACGCTGCCGTAACGCATTCCGGAGCTGGCGAACTGGGAGTAGCGCCGCGCCTTTCCAGCTTTGACAGCCCGTTCGATTATGGCACCCAAGCCGAAGTGGTGATCGTGACCGATATCCCCAAAGGCGATCTCGCCGCGCTGGCCGGGGCCTATGCCCGGCTGATTGAAGCGGCTGGCGGAGGCGCGCTGGGGCTGTTCACTGCAATCCGCCGTCTGCGCGCGGTTCACGGGCGGATTGCCGACCGGCTGGCGCGCGGCGGACTGCCGCTTTACGCCCAGCATGTCGATCCGATCGACACCGGCACCCTGGTCGACATCTTCCGCGACGACCCGCGCGCTTCGCTACTCGGCACCGATGCGCTGCGCGACGGAGTCGACGTGCCGGGCCATTCGTTGCGGCTGGTGGTGATGGAGCAAGTGCCTTGGCCCAAGCCTTCGATCCTGCACCGCGCCCGGCGGCTGGCGGGCGGCGGACAGGCCTTTGATGACCGGATCATCCGCGCCCGGCTGGCTCAGGCCTTCGGACGACTGATCCGCAGCCGCGACGATCACGGAATCTTCGTCGTTCTGTCTGCGGCCTTCCCCAGTCGGCTGCTCTCGGCCTTTCCCGCGGGCACTCCTGTAACACGCCTGACACTCGATCAGGCTTTACAACAGGTCGCTGCCAGTGTTTCAGGGCAGCCCACCAAGCAAGAGAGCCCGATTTGAGAATCCTCGGCCTGTTCCGCCATGCCAAGTCCGACTGGCAAGATCCGCGCGCCCGCGACTTCGACCGCCCGCTCAACATGCGCGGCCGCAAAGGGGCGGCAATCATGGGCAAACATGTCCGTGATCATGGGGTGCGATGGGAGAAGATGATTTCGTCCCCCGCGATCCGCTGTGCAGAAACGATCGAAATCGCCTGTGAAGCGGCGGGCCGCCCGGTTGCGGTCAACTGGGACCGGCGGATCTACCTCGCCAGCAGCGCGACCCTCGCCGATCTGCTTCGCGAGACCGAGGGCGATACCAAGGCCGTGCTGATGATTGGCCACAATCCAGGACTGGAAGATCTGATCTTCGATCTCGTCCCCGACGATGGGTCAAGCCCGCTGCGTGACGTTGTCGAGGTCAAATTTCCGACCGCCAGCTTCGCGGTGCTGGAACTCGACATCGACAAATGGTCCGATCTCAAGGACAACTGCGGCCGGCTGGTCCACCTGACCCGCCCGCGCGATCTCGACCCGGAGCTTGGCCCCAGGCCGGTCTGAACGCTTAGGCTTGGTGGAAACCCTTGGTCACCAGATAGCTATCCATCCCTTCGACCCCACCTTCGCTGCCGAAGCCCGAATCCTTGACCCCGCCGAACGGGGCATCAACCGCGCTGATACCGAAGGTGTTGATTCCCACCATCCCGCTTTCGATGGCATCGCCAAGCAGGTTGGCGGTGCGCAGGTTCTGTGTGAAAGCAAAAGCGGCCAGGCCATAGGGCAGGCGGTTGGCCTTGGCGATTGCGTCTTCCAGCGTGCTGAAGGGCGCCGCAACTGCAACCGGACCGAACGGTTCGTTGTTCATGATGTCAGCCGTTTCGGGCACATCGGCCAGCAAGGTCGGCTGGAAGAAGAACCCGGCGTTGCCGCGCTTGCCCCCGGCGCGGACTTTGGCGCCCTTGGCCGCAGCATCCTCGACCAGCGCCTCGATCGCGCCCGGGCGTCGGACATTGGCGAGCGGGCCCATCTTGCTTTCGGCATCCATTCCGGACCCGGCGGTCACACCATGCGTCCGCTCGGCAAAGCCATCGACGAAGCGCTGGTAGATCGATTCCTGGACATAGAACCGGGTCGGGCTGACGCAGACCTGCCCGGCGTTGCGGAATTTCTGCGGGACCACCATGTCGAGCGTCTTGTCGAGATCGCAGTCCTCGAACACCAGCACCGGGGCATGGCCGCCCAGTTCCATCGTCACCCGCTTGAGATCATCGGCGGCCAGCCGCATCAGGTGCTTACCCACCGGGATCGAACCGGTGAAGCTGACCTTGCGGATCACCGGGCTGGCGATCAGCGTGCGGCTGACCGTATCGGGCACGCCGTGGACCAGCTGGGCAACGCCCGCCGGGATCCCCGCATCGGCCAGACAGCGCATCAGCGCGCCGGTGCAGCCGGGGGTTTCCTCGGGCGGCTTGGCGATCACCGAACAGCCCACCGCCAGCGCCGGGGCAAGCTTTTTGGCCATCAGGTAGATCGGGAAATTCCACGGGCTGAGCGCGGCGACCGGGCCAATCGGCTGCTTGATCACCAGGCCGCGCTGGCCGGTGGGGCGCACCAGCACCCGGCCATAGATCCGGCTGGCTTCCTCGGCGCACCAATCGAACAACTGCGCGCTGCTCAACACTTCGCCGCGCGCTTCGGCGATCGGCTTGCCCTGCTCAAGCGTGAGCAGACGGGCAATCCCTTCGGCGCGTTCGCGGATCAGCGCGGCGGCTTTCTTCAGGACGGCGGCGCGCTGATCCGCGGGAGTGGCGCGCCACAGGGCAAAGCCCGTTTCGGCGGCAGCCAGCGCTTCTTCAAGATCAGCCGGACTGGCCAGCGGCACTTCGGCGATGGTTTCGCCGCGCGCCGGATCGACCACGGCGAAATGATCCCGCCCCTCGCCCAGCCGCCAGCTTCCGCCAATGAACAGCGCCAGATCCGCATCGTAGTCTTGAGTCATTATGTTTCTCGCTCCTGCAACGAAGCGATACTAGCCGGGCCGATCCGGTTTGGCGAGAGTCAGGCTTCGTGGAGCGCGTTGACCAGCGTGGTGCGCAGCGCGATCAGCCGCGCCCGGTAGGCAAAGCTGGGCGGCGCAGGCTCAGCCGCCACGGGCTGGACCGGCGGGGCCACTGGCGCAGGCGCAGCGGCCGGAGCCTGGCGCGCGGCGCCGTTTTGCAGCGCCTGCTTGGCGCCTTTCAGGGTATAGCCTTCGCGGTGGACCAGCCGGTCGATCGTTTCGACCAGCTGGACATCT
>CAZOSI010000010.1:11548-33844 GCA_964582485.1 uncultured Novosphingobium sp. | reverse complement strand
ACCTCGAGCGTTTCAGCCCCGACCAGCGGGGCTAGTGCCGGAACCAGCGCACGGGCAATCCGCTCACCACAGCGCGCCAGCGCGGGCAGCAGCTCGCCAGGCGGCGGGCCGCCGCGCAGCAGTTCGGCACAGTGCTGCGCCGCGGCGCGCTCGGCAATAAAAGAATGCTGCGTGTTCACTGAACCAGGAAGCTCTTGAAATAGACCTTGTCGACCCCGCCGAACCCTTCGGTATCGGTCAGGACCTGATTGATCGCACCGGTCAGTCGCTTGGCCAGCCGCTGCTTACCTTCGGGAGTCAGCACCTCTTCCTCGGGCGTGTCGGCCAGCACCACCAGCACCGCGCTGCGGATCGCCAGTTCGTGCTTCTTGAGCCACATCAGCACCCGCCCGTCGCGGCGGGTCGAGCAGGCCAGGCTGATCTGGACCAATGCGGTCGAGTTCTTGAGGTTAGAAGTGAAGTCGTCGGTGAAGTTGTAATAGCTGGTCTTGTACTCGCTGCCGCCTTCGCCCTCGACTTCGGCCGGACCTTCGCCTTCCTTGCCCTCGGCCTTGACCGCATAGGGATCTTCATCGCCTTTCTTGAGCAGCTTGGGCAGGTCCTTTTCCTTTGGCTTTTCCGCGCCGTGTTCGCCAAGCATCCCGGCCTTGACCGCCATGAAGGTGCCGCCGCCGCCGGCGCCGACCAGCACCAGTCCCAGCACCAGCTTGACCATCAGGCCCTTGCCCTTTTTCTTTTTGGGCTCGCCATCGCCCTCGGCCTTGTCATGCATGCTTCAGTTTCCCTTCGATCGGTCGGTTCAGGCAAAGATGCCGCTGCGCTGCGCATTACCCCGATCGGACCCGTGTGGTTGCGGGGCGGGGGGATGCTGCTGCTCGGTTTGGCCTTCGCGGCGTTCGGACGATTGCCCGCGCGGCTGGGCAAAGCCGCCCTGCTGGGCCGATCCGCCCTCGCTGCGATGCTGCTGGGCTGCGCCGCTTTGTTCGCTTGCGGCAGTAGGCAAGACCAGCGTTGGAGCTGCCGCCGAGGCGCGCGCAAAATCGGGATCAGCGCTGCTCATCGCGACCGACAGCCCGGCATCCTCGGGTCGGAAATGGAGCCGGACTGGGCCGAATTCCTGATGCGCCACAGTTACCGAAACCGTTTGCGGCGCCAGCGCTTCGCGGGCGGCAGAAAGTCGGTCGATCAATGCCCCGAAATCGTGCGGCCGAACCTGGGCCACCGGACTGGTGGCGATCGCCTGAGGGACGGGCGCTGCGGACAGCGTCTGCTCTCCGGACAACTGCGGGACCGAAGCCTGAAGGGCTTCCGCTGGCAGCACCGGGCGACCTTCTTCGCGGATGTTCAGGAGCGTGGCTGTGCGTGGCAAGGCTACCGACAGCCGAACCTCCTCGGCTGGTACGGCGCGCAGCGGCGGTGCCGGCTGGAGTGGCTCGGCTGCGGCAACGTCGGCAGGCTTGGTTTCGGGCAGGCGGCGCATGACGGGGGTGCCAGGCTTTGTCGGCGGGGCAACCAATGCAGCCGGCAGGGTCGGCGCTGCGGGGATCTGAGCTTCGCGTCGTTCAACTTGAGCGTGGGCCCGTTCGCTGGCTTGCTCGGGCAAGTCGGGAATGGTCCGCTGCACCGGGCCCTGGCCCTTCGGCGCGACGTCGATCGGCGCATCAGTTTTGGGTTTCGCTGTGATCACATCAGAAACGGGGATCGGCCCATAAGGCTTGGCGATCACGATGTCGGAGACCGGCACAGCCTCGCCAGGCTTGACCGAAATGACGTCGGCAACCGGCACAGCCTCGCCCGGTTTGACCGCAATGACGTCGGAAACCGGCAGCACCTCTCCCGGCTTGACCGCGATCGGATCTGAGACAGGAACGGGATCGAGAACCTGGCTCTTTGGCGTCAGGACTTCGCTGATCGGGGTGACATCGCCGAGTGTCAGCTTGGCGCGCTTGGTCGCGGGAAGCGGATGGTCGATCACGGGCTTGGCCGTGCGAGGCTTTGGTGAAGGCAGGACTTCGGCTACAGGCAGCGGTTCGTCACCGGTCACCGCTGCTACAGCAACCGGAAAGCCAGGCGGCAAGATCTTGCCGGAAGTTGCCGGGCTTGCCGGAACTGGCAGATTGGCTGGTTCGGTCAATGCGGCGGTAGGCCCGGCTTCTCCCTGAACTTCAGGGGTGGGCGCATAGGCTCCAAGCAAAGTACTGAAATTCTTAACTTCAGTACTCTCCTTGCCAGCAACTGGAATGGCGATTCCAGGCATCGCGCAGGCGGGAGAGGGGGCGGCTGGGGTAGACTGGATCATCAAAAAGCTCCTTGGGCGCGGGGGTCTGCCACTTGCTATTCAAGCCCTGTGCCAACTTGGCGCCGAGCCCCGAGCGAGGGGTGCTGCTGCCGGACCGCAAGAGCGCGCTCGCCGTGTTTGGCCCGGTCTTCCACCGCTGCGCGGCGCCGTTCAGCCAGCGCCAGTTCTTGCTGCTTCACGTCAGCCAGCGCGCGCGCTTGGCGAGCATCGCCGCGGGTGGCGGCGCTGATCCCGGACAATCCAGCCACGAACTGGCCAAGCTGGCGCAATTCATGCCCATCGCGCAGCGCAGTCCTTGCCCGATAGTCCGCCGCCATGGTTTCGGTCCGCGCGGCGAGCGCTTCGAGCTGCGACAGGGTGCCTTCGGCGCGCGCGGCGTCGAGTGCAGCCGCTTGCTTGGCATGGGCGCGGACCTTTTCCAGGCGCTGGAGCCGCCCTATTCGCGCGGCTTCAGCCCGCATGACCGAGCAGTTCCTCGAGCGCGGTCAGGCTGCTGCGAAGGCCCACCATGCTGCGGGCCGGTTGACACAGGAACCGGGTCAGAGCGTCATGCATCGCGATTGCGCGATCAAGCTGGGGATCGGCTCCAGCGCGGTAGGCTCCCATCAGTACCAGGTCGCGGTTCGCCTCATAACTGGCTGTCAAAGCGCGAAATTCGCGGGCTAGTTCGCTGTGCCGTTCGGGCACGATATCGGCCATCACCCGGCTCAGCGAAGCGGCGATGTCGATTGCCGGATATTGCCCGCGCTGGGCCAGGTCGCGGCTTAGCACAACGTGCCCGTCAAGGATCGAGCGGGCCGTATCGACCACCGGATCGTCCTGGTTGTCGCCATCGGCCAGTACGGTGTAGAGCCCGGTGATCGAGCCGCCGCTGGCGGCCGAATTGCCCGCCCGCTCGACCAGCTTGGTGATCGCGGCAAGGGCGGACGGGGGATAGCCGCGCGCCGCGCCGGGCTCACCCAGCAGCAAGGCGATCTCGCGTGCGGCGTGCGCCACGCGGGTCAGACTGTCCATGATCAACAGTACCTTGCGGCCCTGGCTGCGGAACTGTTCTGCCAGGCTGGTGGCAAGCAGCGCGCCGCGCAGCCGCAAATTGGGGGCGTGGTCGGCAGGCACCGCGACGACCACGGTGCGGTCGCGCTTGGCCCCGGTCATGTGGCGTTCGACGAAATCGGAGACCTCGCGCGCGCGCTCGCCGATCAGTCCGACGACGACAATCTCCGCCTCGGCGCCGGTTGCGATCATGTCGAGCAGGACCGACTTGCCGACTCCCGACCCGGCCATGATTCCGATCCGCTGGCCGACTCCAAAAGTAGTCAGCGCGTTCAGCGCGCGGACTCCGGTATCGAACTGTTGCCGCACCGGACTTCGATCAAGCGCACCAGTGCGCACGCCGCCTGCGGGCCAGGCCAGCCGTGAATGAATCGCCTCACCCCCGTCGATCGGTATGCCCTCGCCATCGACTGCTCGGCCCAGAAAAGCGGTGCCGACGCTGAGCATGCCGGGGCGGCCCTCGGCCCGGACCCGTGCACCGGGCCGAAGCATGACCGTATCGCCCAGCAGCATCATCAGCGTCCGGCCATTGCGAAAGCCGATCACTTCTGCGGTCAGCGGCTCGGCCGCGCCATGCGCAACCCGGCACAAGGCGCCAACCGGGGCAGACAGGCCCGACACTTCGAGCAGCCCGCCGTCGCAGGCGGTCAGCAAGCCATATCGTCCCGGGGAGAGGTTGATCTGTGCTGCGGCCAGGTCACCAAGCAGGCTTAGCATTGCGCCAGCGCCTCGGCGATTGCGCGGCGCCAGTGAGCCGGGCCGTCTTCAACCCCACCTGCCCGGGTTTCGATCCGCAGTGCGCCGCGCTCAAGCGCTGGATCGGCAAGAACTTCAAGCTCTTGCGGCAGCTGCTTGGCAACCAGCGTGAGGTCATCGGGATGCAGGCGCAGCACCTTGTCATCATCAGCGCGTGAGAGCATCGCGGCTCCTGCTTCGACCCGGCGCAGCAATGCACAACGGTCAAGTGCCAGCGGGGCGAGCGCGGCCTCGCAAAGCGCGGCGACCGTATCGATCAGCCGCTGCCGCAACGTTTCGGCCTGCTCGTTGTTGAGGCGGCCAAGGCTCAGTTCAATCCGGGTACGCGCCGCTGCTTCGGCTTCAGCCAAAGCTTGCGCTTCGTTCCGGGCTTCGGAACAGCCTGCGGCATGGCCTTCGGCCCAAGCCAAAGCGAGCGGATCGTCTGGGGCAGTGGCACGCGCGGCAGATGCACCAAAGCGCAAATCACTCTGGAACCCGATCGAAGTTCCCAGATCAGCCAGCGGCAGGCTAGACATATTCATCGTCGCCGCCGCCAACCCCGAACTGGATCGTGCCTTCACCGGCCAAACGCCGGGCGATTGCAACGATCGCCTTTTGCGCTTCGAGCACTTCGGCCACTTTGAGCCGGCCACGCGCGGCGATCTCGTCCTTCACGCCGTCGGCTGCGCGACTCGACATGGCGGCGAAAAACACGTCGCGCTCATCCTCGCGAATGCCCTTCAATGCGTCGATCAGCACGTCGCTCTCAATTTCGCGTAGCAGTGTGCCCATCGATTTGGGATCAAGAACCAAGAGGTGTTCAAATTTGAACATCTCCGCCTCGATTGTCCGGGCCAGAACTTTGTCGATCTTGCCCAGTTCGGGCATGATCCGCTTTTCGGCGGCCTTGCCGGCATTGTTGATGATGTCGGCGGCTTCCTTCGGGCCGCCCATCGTCAAGGCGGCGCGGCCGTGGCGCGCAGCAATCCGGCGGTCGAGCACCTGCTCCAGCATTTTCACTGCCTCACCCGATACCGGGCCGAGCGTGGCGACGCGGTGCATCACTTGCGGTTGCAATTCCGGAGGCAGGGCATGGAGCACCTGCGCGGCGACCTCGGGGTCAAGCTGGACCAGCAGTACCGCGATCGCCTGGGGATGTTCGTCGCGGATCAGTGGAATCAGCGTCTGTGGGCTGAGCCAGCGGGCCAGCTCGATCGCCGGGCCGCAATCTTCGCCCTGGGGCATGATCCGCTTCATCAGGCTGTCGGCCTTCACATCGCCGACCGCCCGGGTCATCAGGCTGCGGACTTGCGCGCCACGCCCGCGCGCGCTGATCCCGGTCTGGCCGGCATGCCCGACAAAGCCCGAAATCGCCTGGGCGATCTGATCGGGTCCGATATCGCCGAGCAGGCACATCTTCTCGCCCAGAACCTGCAATTCCTCAGGACCCAGCTGGCGGAGGATCTCAGCCGCCTGGTCTTCCTCCAGCAGCATGATCATCACTGCTGCGCGCTCGGCATCACCGAGGCCGACGATCTCTGTGGCGGCGCTCATCGCGTGGCCTCAGCCGGCTGGGTGCCGAGCATCTGGCGCAGCGCCAGCAAGGCATCCTCGGGCTTTTCCTCGACGATCCGCTGCGCCAAGCCAACCTGATGGCCGAGCATGGCGGTGTCAGTGGCGGGGGCCGCGGGCGGGGGTAAAGTTTCGCCGCTGGTTGCTTCGGCTTCGCTGCTCGGTTCGCGTTTCAGGGCCCGGACCAGCGGGCGCACGCCCATCAGCAGCACCAGCAGCACAGCGAGCAGTGCCATTGAATAACGCACTGCCATCGCAAACCACGGAGTTTCCCAAACCGGCGGCACTTCTTCACTGACCGGCTCGAACGGGCGGATCAAGACCTGAACCTGATCGCCGCGCGCCGGATCGGCACCGGTGGCGGCCGAGACGAGCGCCTTGATCTGCTCCAGATCGCCGGGCTTGGCCTTCTTCATTGCCGCCTGGCTGATCGCGACCGCGACCGAGACGCGTTTGATTTTGCCCGGTTGCGAATTGGCGACCGAGACCTGGCGGCCAAGTTCATAGGTTCGGGAGGCGGAACTTTCTCCGGTTGTTTGCGCTGCACCGGCGGCGCCCTGGGCTGGGCCGCCTTGGGGAGGTCCCGGAACGGCCTGCGTAGCTGGCGGCGGGGTGTTGGCGAGTGCGCCTGGAACCCCAGCGCCTTGCGGGGGCGTTGCCCCGGCGGCCTGCGACTGAGCGGAAGTCTCGCTGCGGACCACGCCGTCCTTGTCATAGCTTTCGCGGGCCGAAGTAACTTCGTCCATGTCGAGATCAACCTGGACCTCGCTGGTGAAATTGCCCATGCCCAGCATTGGGGTGAGCAATTGATCGAGCTGGGCGCGCAGCTTGTCTTCCAGCCGCGCCTGCAGTTCGATCCGGTCATTGCCCTTGGCGCTGGGATCGGACAGCAACCGCCCGTGCTGGTCGACCACCCGCACCGCATCGGGCGAGAGCCCAGGGACCGATCCGGCAACCAGGTTGACCACCGCCGAAACCTGCGCCTCACCCAGTTTACGGCCCTTGGTCATGCGGACCATCACCGAAGCGGTCGGCGGGGAATCGTCGCGCACGAACACCGATTTGCTGGCTTCGGCCAGATGGACGCGAACGCTCTCGACCCCGTCGATCTGCTTGATCGTCATTTCCAGCTCGGCCTGCCGCGCGCCGCGCAGCCGTTCGCCCTCCAGGGTCCGGCTGGCGCCTAGGGGCAGGCTGTCGAGACTGGCAGCGGGATCGGGCACGGCCAGCGCCCCGTCCGAGGCGACCAGCATACGGGCCTTGTAGAGATCGTCCTCGCCCACGGTCAGCGCGCCGGTATCGGCATTGATCGAGTAGGCGATCCCCGCCTTGTCGAGCGAAGAGACCACCCCGGCGCGCTCGGCATCGCCCAATTCGGCATATAGCACCCGCTGGGGTGCGGGCGCGAACGCTGCCCAAGCAAGGCCGGCGCCGCCGATCGCGGCAAGTCCAAGGAACCATGGCAGCACGCGGCGCATTGCCGGCTGCGCGGCGAGGGAACGGACCCGTTCAAGCGGATTGCCTGATGGGAGCGGCATAGGCGCGGCACTGGCCGGGCTGGGTACAAGTTCAGCCATTCATCACACTCCCATCCGCATGATGTCCTGGTAGGCAGAGAGCAGGCGGTTCCTTACCTGCAGCGTCGCTTCGAAAGCGATCCCCGCTTCCTGCCGGGCCAGCATGACCTTCGCCACATCGGTCACTTCGCCGCGCTCGTAAGCGGCAGACAGGCCTTCGGCATTGCGCTGGGTCGCGGTGACGCCGTCGAGCGCGGACTTCAGCGCATCGGTGAACCCGCCAGCGGGGCTGGTGCTGGTCTCCTCGATCGTGCCAGGTGCCTGCGCGGCACTGTGGACGTCCTTGAGCAGGGCGTTACGATCGAGTATCTGCTGGCGCATGGCGAGGATCTGCTGGATTCCCCCGCTGCCGCCGATGCCGCTGATCCCGCTCATCGCCGGGCTCCAGCGACGGCGAGGCCGGCTTCACGGAAGGCGGCGAGGCGGTAGCGCAGCGTTCGCTCGGAAATGCCAAGCGCGCGGGCCGCCTCGATCCGGCTTCCACCGCAGGCATCGAGCGTCTGAATGATCGCTTTGGCCTCGCTGATCTGGACAATGTTCGAGAGGCGCGAACCGGACGGTTCGGGCAAATGACCGGCGGGTTCGGAAACCAGTCTCGCGGGCTGGTCGAACACGATGTGGCTGGCCCCAATCTCGCCGATGCCATCGGCCAGCAGAAGCGCGCGGCGTACCACGTTCTCCAGCTCGCGGACATTGCCCGGCCAGCCGTGGAGCTTGAGCATGGCCAGCGCGGAGTCTGAGATCCACGGGACCGGCTTGCCCAGCGTGGTGTGGCGCAACACCAGCGCAAAGGCCAACGGGGCGATATCTTCCACGCGCTCGCGCAGCGGACGCAGCGCCAGCGGGAAAACGTTGAGGCGGTAGAACAGATCGGCGCGGAACCGCCCTTCGGCGACCTCGGTCGGCAAGTCGCGGTTGGCGCAAGCGATCACCCGCACGTCGATCTTTATCGGCTGGGTCGATCCGATCGGAACGACTTCACTTTCCTGCAACGCGCGCAGCAGCTTGGCCTGAAGCGAGAGCGGCATTTCGGCGATCTCGTCGAGTAACAGGGTGCCGCCGTCGGCAGCGCGAAAGAAGCCTTCGTTGGCCTCGCTCGCCCCGGTGAAGGCCCCCTTCTTGTGACCGAACAGCAGTGCTTCAAGCATCGCTTCGGGCATGGCGGCGCAATTGACCGCAACGAACGGACCCGCTTTGCGCGGGCTGCGGGCGTGGATGAAGCGGCTCAACACCTCCTTGCCGGTGCCGGTTGGGCCGTTGATCAGAATCGGAATTTCGCTCGCGGCCAACCGCTCGGACAGGGCCAGAATCGAAAGCGTTTCGGGATCGGCCGCGATCGGCATATCCGCCGGGGTCATGGCGGCGAGCAGTGCGGCGAGCGGGGCGTCTGCCGCCGGATCGCGATAAGTCAGGTTAAAATGCCCGCGCTGGTTTTCGCGTCGAAGCAGGTTGGCGTGGCCGCGTTCCAGCAGCACGCTGGGGCCCGGACCGGGCGGAACTGGATCGCCCTTGCCGCGCAAAGCAGCGGTCGAATTGCTGCCAAGCGATCCCAGGACTGCCGCCGCACGCTGTACCAGTGGCGCGTGCGCCCGGGCCACACTCTCGCTTGCTGCCAGTCCGCTCATCCAAATGCCCCTTCGCATTAACCATGCTGTCCGGGGCTTTCTGCGCGTGTAACGTCAAAAGCTTCGGTAATTTAAGGCCCCGGGATTCCCCGTATGCACTGGGTGCTGTCTTGACTGCCGCGAAAGCCCTACCCCCTTAACTTTCTGTCGTTTCCGTCGCTCTTCCCTGTGGCAGCCGCCCCGGATGGTCCGGACGGCTTGCGATACGGGACTATCCACGGGAGTCACTTATGGCTGTTATCAACACCAACATCAGCGCGATCCGCGCTGCGAATGCTTCGAATTCCGCCAACAAGATGCTGGGCAGCGCGATGGAACGCCTGTCGACCGGCAAGCGCCTCAACAGTGCCAAGGACGATGCCGCCGGCATGGCGATCGCCACCAGCATGACCGCGCAGGTGCGCGGCATGAACCAGGCGATCCGCAACTCGAACGACGGGATCGCCCTGGCGCAGACCGCCGAAGGTTCGCTCAATGAAGTCACCAACATGCTGCAGCGGGTTCGCGAACTGGCAGTCCAGTCGGCCTCGGGCACCTATCAGGACACCACTGACCGCGCCTATATGCAGACCGAAGTCGATGAGCTGACCGCACAGATCGACCAGGTCATCACCAACAGCAAGTTCAACGGCGTTGCCATGTTCGATGGCTCAACCGCTACTGTCACGGTGCAGACCGGCGCAAACGGTGCGGACACGGTTGACCTGACCATGGCCGACCTGACCACGCTGGCGGCCAGCGGCGGTGCGGCCGGTTCGTACGACGTCTCCACGGCGGCGTCGGCCAACACCCTGCTCGGCACGCTCGATACCGAACTGGATTCGATCTCGAGCGCCCGCGCTTCGCTGGGTGCCGGGCAGAACCGGCTGGAATCGGTGGTCAACAACCTGACCAGCAACGCCACCAACCTGTCCGATGCCCGCAGCCGGATCGAGGACGCCGACTATTCGGCCGAAACGACCACGCTGGCCAAGGCCCAGATCCTCTCGCAGGCGTCGACTGCGATGATCGCACAGGCCAACCAGAGCCAGCAGAACGTTTTGTCGTTGCTGCGCTAAACCAAGGTCCCTACGCCTGACCCCCTTCCAGGCGTGGCCCGGCGGTCTTCGGATCGCCGGGCCATCTTGTCTGTGCTGCCCCCTCGACAAGGGCGGGAGCGGCGGGCAGACTGGCGGCATGATGACGCGGCTTTTCCTGCTGGCATTTTCGGGCCTGGCAGCCCTGACAAGCGGCCCGGTTTTCGGCCAGACCGCGCCTGCACCGGTTGTGGTCCCGGCCATCGCCAAGCCGCTCCCCCCCAACTCGGTCAGCTGTGTTTACGACTACATGTCGGAAGAGGATCGCGAAATATCGCTGCTGCTGATTGCGCGTGAAATCGTCGATGGCGGCAGCTTTCGCAAAACCTCCAAGAACGTGCAAGGGGTGGACCGGCTGATCGAGGAAGCGCACCGGAAATGCCTGGCGCGCTACAACTGGTCGATCGGTCGTTCGTTTTCGGCCACCGACTATGCGCTGACTGCGATCATGGGCGAGGCGCTGGACCAGGCAGTGGTGGCGGTGGGCTATCCTGTGGTGCCGCTTGGTGATTTCTATCGTGACAATTTGCCTGTGTTTGCTGGGAAGAGCCGGTTGGCACCGGCGGACCAAGCGCGGCTGAAAGAGCATTTGAAAGCAAAGGGCTGGGATAAAGCGACCGAGCCACAACTGGCGCTGGCCGGGTTCTATGTTGAAACGATGATGCTCAAAGCCGAATCCCAGCGCCGCTTCAATTCCTTCGGTGGGGTCGGCCGCCAGCCTATTCGGCGTCCGCCCACCCCGGCATCGAAAGCAAGGCGCGGTAAGCCGTAAGCCGCTTTTTCCTGGGCAGTACGTCTATCGTTTCAAAGGTTATGAAGCCGAGCTTGCATTCGGACTTCTTGCCCGAGCCCAGGCCCGCCCGATAAGCCCAGGTCATGTTGGGCAACACCTCGCGCGAGAATATCCGGGTCGCTTCCGACTTGTCGAGCGCCGGGACCCGCGCCTCGCTCATCAGGAAATCGACCATCAGCGCGTCCTCGCTGCGCATGAAATCCAGACCGTCGGGATCGCTGGTCTCGGGCAAATCTCCGGGGTCAGTGCGGCAGGAAGGATAGCCCAGTTCGCGCTGCGTCTTGGCCAGCCCGGCATAAAGCGTCAGCGCGCGCTCCAGCAGAGCATCGGGCGCGCGGGCCAGGGCGTGGGTGCCGGTAACGACAAGCTTGGCTCGACCGTTCTCGCTGGCCTTGGCCAGGCTAAAGCCGCTGTTGGCCATGCGCCAGACATCATCAATTGTCGCCTCGGCAGTCTTCGGCATCCTGACCAGCGCTGCCCGCCACAAGGGGCTATGCAGCAAGCCCGTGCGGATCTCGTCCCGCGAACCATTGCCGCCGGGAGGAACCGGCAGTTCCGGGGTTTCGGCGCGACGATTGACGATCCGCGCTGCGATCATTTCATCGGTACCAGGCTGCCACATGTTTTCGTGGCCATAGCTCAAGGCCTTGTCGATGAATGCCGGATCGACCCCGGCCAGCTCATAGGCCAGCCGTAAGGTGTCGTTTCCATTGACCCCGAAGACAGTGATCGAAGTGAGCTTGCGATCGGTTACCGGCCGCAGGTTCTTGACCGATGAGGCAGGGTCGATCGAGATCGCCTGATGGAAGCCGAGCTTGCCAAGGGGGCCAAGCACCCGCTCATGCCCTGCGGCAAAGATCTGGGTGCAGGCCGAGGCGCAATAGTATTCGACATAGGTATTGAGCTTGCGTTTGCGCACCAACGCCGCGATCAGCCGGGCCTCGATCGTGTATCCCCCCGACGAAGACAGGTGCACCCGCTTCGCCTTGGGCGCGCCGCGCAAAACTTCGTCAAAGCGGTGGAACGAATCCTCCAGAATCATCCCGACCAGATAGATCGTCTGTCCATCGGCGGAGAGCTGGACCTTGAGGTTAGGCTTTAGCCGGCCGGCAGCCGTGACCGGCTTGGATACAACTTCCACCATTGGAGGCGGAGGGCGCTTGGTTTCAATTAGCGGGGGCTCCGCTGCCGGAGCCAATGGCGCTGGAGCGGACTTGCCCGCCTTGACTGCTTCGCGTGCGTCGGTCTGGCTTTGCGCGGACAGGCCTGTGGCGAACAAAAGGCCGGCCAGCACCGCTGCAAATGACAAGGCGCCGCGCACTTTCCAGTTTTCCACCGTGCAATCCATCGCTGCATCCTTGCCGCAACCGGCCATCTTGGCAAGCTATCAGCAGTTTCTAAAAAGGCGGATTGGAAGCCTGCGGGGAGCGTGCCATAGCGGGCGCCTTAGGGGAGACGGAACAAGACAATGCCAAGCTATATCGGCGCAATCGACCAGGGCACGACCAGCACGCGCTTTATCGTGTTTGATGCAGGCGGGCAGATTGTTTCGGTAGCCCAGAAGGAACATGCCCAGATCATGCCGCAGCCTGGCTGGGTCGAGCACGATCCGGTCGAGATATGGACCAATACCCGCGAAGTGATCGGGGCGGCGCTGGCCAAGGCCGATCTTGCCGCGCACGATCTGGCCGCGGTCGGCATCACCAACCAGCGCGAAACAACCTTGCTGTGGGACAAGGTCAGCGGCCGACCGGTGCACAACGCGCTGGTCTGGATGGACACCCGGACCGAACGGCTGGTCGCCGAGTTCGAGGCGCAGGGCGGACAGGACCGCTTTCGCAGGCAAACCGGGCTGCCGCTCGCGACCTATTTTTCCGGTCTGAAACTACGCTGGCTGCTAGACAATGTGCCCGGGGCGAGAGCCGGGGCAGAGGCCGGACAATTGTTGTTCGGGACGATTGATACCTGGCTTGCCTGGAACCTGACTGGCCGCCATATCACCGACGTTACCAATGCCTCGCGCACCCAGCTGATGGACCTGGAGAGGCTCGACTGGGATGATGACCTGCTCGCCCAGTTCGGCATTCCGCGTGCCTGCTTGCCGCAGATCCTTTCCTCGAGCGAAGTCTATGGCCTCTGCCATTCGGTGCTTGAAGCGGTGCCACTGGCCGGGATCCTGGGCGATCAGCAGGCGGCGCTGTTCGGGCAGGCCTGCCTTGCCCCGGGAGAGGCCAAGAACACCTATGGCACCGGCTGCTTCATGCTGATGAACACCGGCGAACAGCCGTTCCACTCGCGCGCCGGGCTGCTGACCACGCTGGGCTACAAGCTGGGTCAGGCTCCGGCGGTCTATGCGCTGGAAGGCTCGATCTCGATCTCGGGCGCGCTGGTCCAGTGGCTGCGCGATAACCTGGGGCTGATCGCCAATGCCAGCGAGATCGAGGCGCTGGCCGCCAGCGTCGAGGACAATGGCGATGTCTATTTCGTGCCAGCCTTCTCGGGCCTCTATGCGCCGCATTGGGATGCCAGCGCGCGGGGCGTGATCGCCGGACTGACACGGTTTGCAGGCAAAGGCCACATCGCCCGCGCTGTGCTGGAAGCGACCGCGTTCCAGGTCCGCGAGGTGCTTGATGCGATGACTGCCGACAGCGGCGTTGCGATCACCGAACTGCGCAGCGATGGCGGCATGGTGGTCAACGAACTGCTGATGCAGTTCCAGTCCGATCTGCTCGGCGTGCCGGTGGTGCGGCCCAAGGTGATCGAAACCACCGCGCTCGGCGCCGCCTATGCCGCGGGTCTGGCGGTCGGCTATTGGGCCAGCCCGGCCGATATCACCGCCAACTGGGGCGAGGACAAGCGCTGGACCCCGACCATGCCCGAAGACCGCCGCGCTTCGCTCTATGGCAAATGGAACAAGGCCGTGGCGATGAGCCGGGGCTGGGTGGATTAGGCCTTGGCTAGAAAATTCGACATGAAGGCTGACAACCGCACCCGCGCCGATCTGTTGGCGCGGCTGGAGCCCTATTGGAAAATGGAAGCGGGCAATGTTTTGGCCTTGCCGCTGGGAATTATGCTGCTGTCCAAGGGGCAGCTCAGCTGTATCGCTCTGGTGCCGATGGCCGCGATGTGCGGAATGCTGGTAATTGGCGCGCTATACTGGCGCGGCAAGGTCCGGCAGCTGAAAGGCGAAGCGTTCGATTGGCCCGGCTTGCTGCGCTGGATTGAGCGGCTGCGGTTCCCGGCCCTGCTGCTGACCCTTGCCGCTTGTGGCTCAGCGTTCGCAGCCTGGATCGTCAGCGATCTGGCCCTCGGCACGGCAGACCGGATCGCCGCCACTGGCTGCGCAACCCTGGCCCTGCTGGAATACGTCAACTACTATCATCGTCAGCTACAGCACTTCGACAACCGCGCCGATTTCAAACGGATGCTGGCCGGCAAGGGCTTTCGTCGTTCGTGGATGGCGCGGGACCTGGACGATCTGCGCCGCGGCTAGGGCCGACCTTTCAGCCCAAAACCAACACGTTGTTTTCGCGAACGAGCGGGCGGCTTGTGGTTGTATTCAAGATTATCGTGCCGCCAGTGCGTTCGAGCAATTCTGCCAAACGTGCGGCATCATCTCCGTACAGCGTCCGCTTAGCATGCTGTGCGCGCTCCAGATGCCAGAGCGAGTGGATGTGGCTGGCCCGGCGCATCGTGATCCCGCGCCACGGATATTCGACCATCCCGACATGGGGATGGACCTGGCGCTTGCCGCCCAGCGCAACCACGGTCCCAACGGACGCATCGGCAAGGCCGGCAACCCAACCGTCAAAGCAAGCGGCATCGGCAAGAATTCCGGGCTGCCACTGCGCAAAGGCAACCCGCAGGACGGCCTCAAGCGTTTCAGGAATCGCATCGTCGGCCGGAAAGTCTTCTCTGTCGGGAAACTCCGGGTCGGCAATCTCGGCCACGTTCATCCGCTCGGTCCAGCGTGCGACGTTGGGGGCGCGGGTCCGCATCAGCATGGCCGGGACCGGATCGCGCGCCAGGTGGGCATAGAGCGGTGCCATCATGCCGAAGTCGGCCAGGCTCGGCCGCCCACCCAGCAGATAGGGGTGCAAGCGGAAATGGGCTTCGAGCACATCGAGCAGCTCTTCATAGGCCGCCTCGATCGCCGGAATGGTTTCGGGCGCAACCCCCAGATTGGGCAGAAATCCGTTGAACCGGTCCATGATTGCCCCGGCCATGTCGAGTCGCTTGGGATAGGCAATCTCCGGCGGCACCGCACGGGCGAATTCGGCGCGCAGGAAGGTTTCCTGATCGGCGCGGTAAGACCAGCGGTAGTGCATCGCCGCAGGCATCAGATAGTTCGTGCCGAAAGCGTCAAGGAAATGGGCCACTACCTGCTGGACCGGGCCGGTCGGGCGCAGCTGCGGATCAGTGGACCGATCCTCGACATGATCGATGATTGCGGTTGTATCCTGGATCAGTTCGCCTTCGGGGGTTTCGATCACCGGGATCACCATGTGGCCGACTTTTGGCACCACCTCGCCCAGGAAGCGCGCGTCGGAAGCAAGCAATTCGGTGAACGGAACCTGCTTTTTCAGCAAATAGCTGCGGGCCTTTCCGGTGAACAGCGAATGGGGCGTGCCCCACAGGATATAGCGGCCTTCGGACATCGACTCTCTCCCTCAGGGTGAGACCTATGCCCGCACCGAAATTAGGGTTCAAACCCTAAATGCCTGCCTTCACCGCATCAGCAGGATCGAAATCCGCCGGTTCCTCGGATCCTGCGGGTTGGCCTGGATCAGCGGTTCGCGGTCGGCGACGCCTTCGATCTTGCGAAAGCGGGTCTCGCCGATCCCGCGGCCGATCAAGGCCTGACGGGTTGATTCGGCGCGGCCGGCTGAAAGCGACCAGTTGTTGGCCCCACCGCCGCCGTTCCATGGCAAGGCATCGGTATGGCCGCGGATTGAGATCCCGCCGAGTTCGCCGCTGAGCATCCCCGCAATCGCTTCGAGCAGGGCGGAAGCATCCGGAGTCAGCACCGTGGTGCCGAGCTGGAACATCGAGAAATCGGCGTCGTCAACCAGATCGATCCGGATTCCATCAGTGGTATCGACCATCCGGACCTGCTTGGCGAGGCGGGCGAGGCGCGGGTTCGATTCCAGTTTGGCCGCCAGCCGCTGTTGCATCGACTGGACCTTCTTGACCCGTTCGCCGCCTTCCTTCGGCCCGCCGGTGGTATCACGCGGGATAGTCATCGCCCGGTTCCCGGTCTGCCCGGCGCGATTGGGATAGGAGTCGGCATCGGTGATCGACGATCCGCCGAGCATGCCGTTCGATCCGGCGCTTTCCTGCTTCAGCTTGACCAGGGTCGGGGTGAAATAGTCGGCGATCCCCTTGCGCTGCTTCTCGGTCGTCGCGCCGAGCAGCCAGAGCAGCAGGAAGAACGCCATCATCGCGGTAACGAAGTCGGCATAGGCCACCTTCCAGGCGCCGCCGTGATGTCCGGCGGCCACAACCGTGACCTTCTTGACGATGATCGGCGTCGGCGGCGGCTCGTTTTTGCCGCGCTTGGGCTTTTCAGCAGCCATGGACTAGCGGCCCCGCAGCGCGTCGAGCAGTTCCGACAAGCCCGGGCGGAAATCGTGTCCCAGGCCGGAGCGCGCGCTTTCCACCACCAGCGGCTGCGGCCAGCCGTGCAGGCTCGCGATCACCACTTGTTTCACCGCGTGAAAGATCTGCTCGTCGGCCTCGATGATCTGTTTGAGCCGCCCGGCCATCGGCGCGACCATGCCATAGGCCAGCAGCACCCCCAGGAAGGTCCCGACCAGCGCGGAGCCGATCATTCCGCCCAGGATCGCCGGCGGCTTGTCGATCGAGCCCATGGTCTTGACCACGCCCAGCACCGCCGCGACGATCCCGAGCGCGGGCAGCGCGTCGGCCAGCCCGGTGATCGCGTGCTGGGGTTCGTGCAATTCGTGAAAGTGGGTCTTCATCGCGTTGTCCATCACCTCTTCGACCGCGTGGACTTCCAACGTGCCCGAGGAAACGACGATCAGCGTCAGCGTATCGCAAATCAGGTCGGTCAGCGGCTTGTTGGCCAGCAGGCGCGGGAATTCGGCGAAGATCGCGGAATTCTGCGGCTCGGTTACATGGCTTTCGAGCGCAACCGGGCCTTCGGCGCGGAGCAGCTTCATCAGCTTGGTGGTCAGCACAATCGCGTCGATGTGATCCTGCTTGGAGTGGCGCGGGCCCTTGAATACCTTGACGAACCCGCCGCCCAGGCCCTTCAGCCCATGGAGGTTGTTACCGGTGACCAGCGCACCCAGCGCCGCCCCGCCGATGATCAGCATTTCGTGCGGGATCGCGTGGAGCACCGGGCCGAGCGAACCGCCGGTCAGCGCGAAGCCGCCGAAGACCATGACGATCAGGATAACGATGCCGATTGCGGCGTACATGTTGCGGCCCCCTTAAATTAGCAAAGCTGGCTGCGCGGCTTAGCGCAGCAATTCGAACAGGCTGAGCGAGGCGAGCCGGGCGAAACTGGCCTGGCTGGCTTCGAGAATGGTCATGGTTTGCTGCAACTGCGATACCGCCTGGCTGAGGTCGGTCCCCCCGACGTCGGCTTCCTGCTGGCTGCGCAGCTCCGCCATCTGGGTCTGGCGCTCAACGTTGAGGTCAATCCAGTTGAGCCGGGTACCGACCACGGTCTGGCGGGTGGCCAGCGTCTCAAGCCCGGTATCGAGCGCGCCAAGCGCGTCGCGCGCCGATTGAGCCGGATCGCTGCCCGATTGCAGCGCGGCGGCAAGATCCTTGACCACGGTGAACAGGTCGGTCGGCACGGCCCCGACGTTGAAGTTGAGGAACTCCGGCCCGGTTAGCCCGCGGGTGACCTTTTGCCCGTCGCCCAGCGGCAGTTCACCGGCACTGGTCGTGCCGATGTAGCTGACATTGCCCAGGGCATCGACGGCATAGGCATCGCCCGCAGCCTCTCCGCCGAACAAGGCATGGCCCGCACTGTCGCGGCTGTTGGCAAGCCGAACCAGCTCGCTTGAAATCTGCTCGATCTCGGTTGCGATTCCGTTGCGCTGTTGCGGAGTGAGGATCCCGTTGGCGGCCTGGGTCGCCAGTTCCTTTGCCCGGATCACCGAATCCGCAAAGCTCTGCAAAGCACTGTCGGCCAACATCAGGTCGGAACTGGCGCGCGCGGCGATGGTCTTGTCGATCACGGCGCTGGCATCCTTGCTGCTAAGGATCCGCAGCCGCGAGGCCGCGACCGGATCGTCTGACGATCGGCCAAGCCGCTGCCCGCTGCCGATAGAGGCCTGCAGCGCATCGGCGCGGCGGCGCAGCCCCGCCATGTCGAGGTTGAAGCGATCATAGAAGGCCTGGGTGCTTACTGTGGGCATCGGCATGGTCCTTGCGCGCTATCGGATCGCCAGCAGGGTATCGAACAGGTCGGAAGCGACCTGGATTGCCTTGCTGCTGGCCTGGAAGGCTTGCTGAAAGCGGACCAGGTTGACTGCTTCCTCATCGAGGTTGACCCCGGCCTGGGCATCGAGCGCGAGCTGGGCCGAACCGGCGATAGCGTTCAGCGCATCGGCGGTGATCTGACGGCCCTGGGTAGCACTGGACACCTGGAACAGCAGGCCGTCGATCTGTCCGGAAATGTCGCTGCTGCGCAGCGCGGCGCGCAAAGAGTTTAGCCCGGCGGGATCGCGGCTGCCGGCAGCGGCCCCGGCCGGAGCGGTCGCCAGCTGCGCGCCCGTGGTGATCGCCAGCACCATGCTGGCGGCGCCGCTGCCGCCGAACAGCGGCTGGCCGGGTGTGCCGTCGAGCGCAGTATTGGTGGTTTGCGCGGTATTGGCCGCGCCAATCAGACCGGCGGCCACCGCATCAAGCTGGATCCGGCTATCGCGGACCATAATCAGGCCCTGCGACTCACCTGCCAGCGAACCGGCTGACAGCGCGATCGCGCCTGCTCCGGTGGCGAAGGAAACTGTCCCGTCTGCCGCCGTGGCCATGTTCAGCGTATCGCTGGTTCCGCCGCTCACCAGCAGCGGTCCGGCGCTGCTGCCGATCCGTACCTGAACGGTTTGATCGGGGGCAATGCTGGTCGCAATATCGGCATAGCCGGAAATCTGCTCGAGCAGGCTGTCGCGCTGGTCGAGCAGCATGACATGGTCAGCAGTGCCGGGGGTGGAACGGGCCAGCTGAAGGTTGGTCCGGCCCAGCTCTCCGCTCAGCCGGTTGACCTGCTCAACTCCGTCGGCTGCCGAGAATTGCAAAGATTCGGTCACCGTCCCGAGCGACGAGGTGGCCAAGTTGAAAGTGCGCGAAAGGGTCCGCGCGGCTTCCAGCGCAGCGGCGCGCAGGGCGGGGTCGGTGGTGTCGGTGGTCAGTTGCTGCAACGCGGTTTCGAACCCGTTCATCGCCGGGAACAGCCCCGATTGCTCGAGCGCGGATTCGACATTCTGATAGGCGCTCAGCTCGGCGGTCGCCCGCGCGGAATCGGCACCGGTGCGGCGCACCTCTGCCTGGCGGAACGTATCGACCGCGCGGCTCATCCCGACGACCCGCACGCCGGAAAGCGAAAGGTCGCCAATCCGGTTGAAGCCACCGGCCGAGGCCAGCTCGCTCAGCTGAACCGAGCGGCGAACATAACCCTGGGTCCCGGCATTGGCGATATTTTGCGCAGTCACGTCCAGCGCGACCCGCGCTGCGCGGACTCCGGAGGAAGCGATGTGGAGGAGGTCGGTGGACATCAGGAAATTGCCTTTTGAGCCGGCGACGAGGGGATAAGCCGAGCAGCCAGCTGTTTCTCGATCATCGCGGCCAGCCCGAAGGCTCCGGTCTTCGCGGCCTGATCGGCGAAGTGTTCGTCCTGCATGGTCCGGAAAGTGTCGAGGCCCTGGCTGCCGAACAGCTTCTCGCCGCCGAAATCCGTTTTGCGCGCCGCGCTCAGCATCTGGCGCAGGAAGATCGCCTCGAACTGCTTGGCCGCAGCTGCCAGCTTTTCGCGGTCGCTGCCATGGCTGGAGACCAGGCTGCCGGCGGCGAGCATCGGGGAAGAGACCGGGGTCATATCACCACCATCTCGGCCTTGAGCGCACCGGCCTGCTTCAAGGCTTCGAGAATCGCGACCAGATCGGGCGGGCTGACGCCGAGGAGGTTGAGGGCGTCGACCAGTTTGGCCAGGCTTGCGCCTGGTTTGAACAGCACTACGCGGTCACCCTGCTGATCTACTTCCAGCGCGGAATCCTGCTGCACCGCCGTTTCGCCGCGGCTGAACGGGGCGGGCTGGACTACTTTGGGGCTTTCATCGATCCGCACGGTTAACTTGCCGTGGCTGATCGCCGCCGGATAGAGCCGCACGGCGGAATTGATCACCACCGTGCCGCTGCGAGAATTGATCACGACCCTGGCCGAGGCTTCGGCCGGGGTCACGTCAACCATCTCGATCGCCGCCATCTGGCTGGCGCGGGCGTCGGGTTCAGCCGGCAGCCGCAGCGACAGGGTGACCCCGTCGACGATCGCCGCGCTGCCTGGCCAGCGCTTGTTGACCGCATCGCGGACCCGCGTCGCGGTCAGGAAGTCAGATTGGTAGAGGTTCCAGCGCAGGCTTTCGCCGGCATCGTACCCGGTCGCAACGGCGCGTTCGACGCTGGCCCCATCGGCGATCCGGCCCACGGTGGGGACGTTGACCGTCAGCTTCGATCCGTCAGCGCCCGATACGCCCAGCCCGCCGACCGCAAGGTTGCCCTGCGCGATCGCATAGACCTGGCCATCGGCGCCATAAAGCGGGGTCATGATCAGCGATCCGCCGCGCAGGCTCTTGGCCTTGCCGATCGCTGATACCGTGACATCGATCCGCTGGCCGGGCTTGGCAAAGGCCGGCAGTTCGGCGGTGATCATCACCGCGGCGGCGTTCTTGAGCGCCGGGTTGACGCCGGGCGGCAACTGGACCCCGACCCGGCCCGAGACCCCGTGCATCGCCTGGGTCAGATATTCGAGGCTGTCGTCCCCTGTGCCGGAAAGACCGACGACGACACCATAGCCGGTCAGCTGGTTAGTCCGCACGCCCTGGAACGCGCCGAGATCGCGGATGCGCTCCGCTTGGGCAGGGAGGGGGGCGATCAGTATTGCCAGCGAGCAAAGCAAACTGGTCCATATTCTCCCCTCCCATAAATGGGAGGGGTTGGGGGAGGGCTTGTTGAGGGTAGTGCGGCCTGACAGACCCTCCCCCAACCCCTCCCGCCAGCGGGAGGGGAGAATATTGACGATGGCTTTTAGCATCGGACTCTCTCCCCCCTCAGAACGGACTGATCATGTTGAAGAACTTGGACAGCCAGCCCTCGCGGCTGGCGCGGCTGACCGGGCCGTTGCCGGCGTAGGCGATCTTGGCATCGGCGACCCGGGTCGAGGCGACGCGGTTGTCGGGATCGATGTCGGAAAGCCGGACGATCCCGGAAACCTGCACCCATTCCTGGCCCTGGCTCAGCATCAGACGTTTTTCCCCGCGAACCAGCGCGGTGCCATTGGCCCGCACTTCGACGATGGTGACCGAAACCTCCCCCGCAAGCGTGCTCGATTGCGAGGCGTTTCCATCTCCCTTGAACGACGTTTCGCCGCTCATCTTAAGGCTGTCGGGTTTGATGAAGCTGAGTGGACCAGTGGCGGGCGGCGTGACCCCGAATCCGCCCGACTTCTGGCTCTTCGATCCGGCGGCCTTGCTGGTGGTGATCTTCTCGACCAGCACGATCGTCACTGGATCACCGACCTTGCCGGCGCGGTGGCCCTGATAGAGCGCAGCATAGCCATCGCCCGCGTTGAAGATCGAGCCATCGGCCTGTTTGGGTGCAGCAGGAGGCGGGGGCAGGGCGGCCTCGAACCCGGGCGCGGGCTTGGGTCCGGCGCAGGCCGGGAGCGCAAAGGCGAGCGCGAACAGCGGCGCGATCCGTTTCATCAGGGTCCTCACAGTGTCTGGTTGGCGTTGCGCAGCATTTCGTCGACGGCGCTGATCATCTTGGAGTTGATTTCGTAAGCGCGCTGGCATTCGATCATGTCGACCAGCTCTTCGACCACGTTGACGTTCGAGGCTTCGAGCATGCCCTGGCGGATCGCGCCGCGGGTGCCATCACCGGCCGCGCCGACCTGGGCCGGGCCGCTGGCGGCGGTTTCGCTCAGGAAGTTGTCGCCCAGCGCCTGCAAGCCGGCCGGGTTGGCGAAAGCGGCCACGGTCAACTGGCCGATTTCGGTCGGCGCGGCGCTTGCCGCAGTGGTGACCGAAACTGTCCCATCGTTGCCGACCGTGATCCCCGATGCGTCCTCTGGAATCGAGATCGCCGGCTGGACAGCGTAGCCCTGTGCGGTGACCAGCGCGCCTTCCGCCGAGCGGCTGAAATTGCCCGCCCGGGTATAGGCGAGCTTGCCGCCCGGCAGCTGGACCTGAAAGAAACCAGGCCCGTCGAGCGCCATGTCGAACCCGTTGCCGGTAATGCTCAGCGTGCCCTGCGGGGTGATCGAAGTGGTCGACTGGACCGAGACCCCGGTGCCGTGATTCAGCCCTGTCGCGTAC
>CAZOSI010000010.1:0-11538 GCA_964582485.1 uncultured Novosphingobium sp. | reverse complement strand
TCGTTCGAGCTTTGCTGCCCGGCGACGCGGCTGTCCTGATAGGCCAGCGTCGCGAAGTTGGCGCGGTCGCGTTTGTAGCCGGTGGTGCCGATATTGGCGAGATTGTTGGCAATCACGCGCATCCGCACGTCTTGCGCTTCGAGACCAGTACGGGCGACGTGCAGGGCGGAAGTGGGCATTGGTTTGCTCCTTCGGGGTTAAATGGGGACAGTCCCTATTTAAGTGCTTGGATCATTTGGTGCTGAAAGAATGGAGTATTTTAAATAGGGACTGTCCCCATTTAACTTAGCCGCATCAGGCTGGCACCGCCTTCGTCAATCGACTTGGCGGTGGCGATCAGCTGGGTGCGCATTTCGAACAGGCGCTGAGCCTCGACCATCTCGACCAGCACTTCGCTGGGTTTGACGTTCGATTGCTCGAGCGTCGCGGGAACCACCCGGGCTTCGGCATCGGACGGCAGCGCGCCGCCGTCCTTCACCCGGAACAGCCCGTCGAGACCCTTCTCGATCCGGCTGCCGCGCCACGAGGCGAGCTTGATCCGGTCGACCTGCTGGGGCGGCTGATCGGGCGCGGCAGGATCGCTGACCAGCACCGCGCCATCGTCGCCGATGCTGACCATCGACCCAGGCGGAAGCGAGATCGGTCCGCTTTCGCCGATCACCGCAAAGCCCTCGCCATTGGTTAGCAGCCCCGTAGGGGAGACCGACAGATCGCCGCGCCGGGTATAGGCCTCGTCGCCGTCCGGAGCCTGGACTGCCAGCAAGGCCTCGCCCTGGACCGCGATATCGAGCGCGCGGCCGGTTTGGGTAAAGGCCCCTTGCTCCATCTGCGCGCCGAACACCGTGGCGCTGGTCATCGATCGGGCCTGCAGGCTGGGCCCGACCAGTGTCATCGGGGTCTGCGCCATGACCTCGGCGCGAAAGCCGACAGTCTGCGAATTGGCCATATTGCTGGCGATCATCCGTTGCCGGTCCATCGAGGCGTTCATCCCGGTGACGGCGGTCCAGATCAGGCGGTCCATAGCTCAGCCTAGGTCCTGAGGTTGACGATGGTCTGCGACAGCTGTGTCGCGGTATCGATCGCCTTGGCATTGGCCTGGAAATAGCGCTGCGCGGTGATCAGCCCGACCATCTCCTCGGCAATATCGACGTTGGACTGCTCAAGGCTGCCCGACAGGATATTGCCGAACCGCCCCGCACCCGCCTGGTTGTAAGTTGCGGCACCCGAGATCCCGGTCGCCTGCCAATCCTGGTTGCCAACCTGAAGCAGCCCGGTCGGCGCGACAAATGCGGCCAGCGCGACCTTGCCGATCGAGGTGACCGAGCCATCGGCATAGGAGGCCACGACCGACCCGTCGGTCTTGACCGTCACGCCGACGAATTCGCTACCCGCGCCGTTGGTCAGTGGGGCAATTGCATCCTGCGGGGTGAAGGCAGTGACATTGCCGCCGGCATCAACCGGCAGGATCTGCATGCGGTTACCGACAGTGTCGGTAATGAAACCGGCCCCGTCGATGTCGAAGTTGCCGTTGCGGGTGTAGAAGGTCTTGCCGGTGATCGGGCTGACCTTGGTGAAGAAGCCTTCGCCGTCAATCGCAAGATCGAGCGCGGCGCCGGTCTGCTGGATCGGGCCGAGCGAGAAGTTCTGGTCAATCGACTGGACGGTCGAGCCGATCCCCTTGACCAGCTTGGGGTTGGTCGAGGCGGCGCTGGAAACGATGTCGGAAAAGTTGATGCGGCTCTTCTTGAAGCCAGCGGTTTCGGCATTGGCCAGGTTGTTGGCGATGACCGACAGCTCGGTCTGCGCGTTCTTGAGGCCGTTGAGCGAGGTGTAGAACGACATGTGGTCTTCTCCTTAAGCGGCGGGGGTTGTGGTGGGATCTGCGGCTGCCTGGGCAGACAGGATCGCATCGAGCCGGGCAGAAATGCCCTGCAGCGTCGAATTGACGTTTTCGATTCCGGACAGGGTGGAGAACTGCGCCATCTGCGCGATCATCTCCTTGTTATCGACTGGGTCGGTCGGATCCTGCATCTTCATCTGGGTGGTCATCAGCCGGATGAAATCGGACTGGCCGAGCGTCTGGCGGACGGGGGTTCCGGCATTGGTGCCTGACGTGTTCGTGATTGCGCTTACGGTCATTTCATCCTCATGGTTTCGAGCATCAACTGCTTGGCGGTGGAGAGCGCCTCGACCAGGTTCTGGTACTGGCGCGAGGCATCGAGCATCTCGACCATCTCGGCGCTTTCATCGACCGGGGCAGTCCAGACGTTGCCCTCGCTGTCGGCCAGCGGATGGTTGGGGTTGTACTGCTTGACCGGCGCGGCGGTGGAGCGGACCACGCTGCTGACCCCGACGGTGGAAAGTCCGGTGGCGGCGTCGTATTGCTCGGCAAAGACCGGGCGGATCGGGCGATAGGCTTCGCTTTCGGTGCCAGTGACCGAACCGGCGTTGGCGAGGTTCGAAGCGGCGGCGTTCATCCGCACGAGCTGCGACGACATTGCGCGCTGGGCCACGCCGAACAGGGTCATCCCGCCCATCGTCATTCGCCCTTCAAGGCGCGGGTCAGCGTTTCGACCCGGCCGCGGATAAAAGTGAGGGTGGCCTGATAGCCGGTGGCGGTTTCGGCGAAGGCGACCTGCTCGGTCGCCATCTCGACGGTGTTGCCATCCATCGCGGGCATCACGGGGATGCGAAAGCGGGTCGCCCCGCTGGCGGCCTTGTCGATGCCTGCGCCCTGCTGGCTCGCCTTGAGCGCCGCGCCGAAATCGATGTCACGCGCCTTGTAGCCGGGGGTGCCGGCATTGGCGATGTTGCTGGTGATCAGCCCCAGCCGCTGCGAGCGCAGTTGCAGGGCATCGCCATGAATTCCGAACAAGTTGCTGCCCATCGGGCTACTCCTTCGCGTGGATAGGCCGTCCATTCCGCAAGCACCGTGCCAAACGCGCAAATGGCGGAATCACGCCGCTTCACGCGCGCTCATCCGGCAAGTTTCTGCCGGTCAGCGGCAAAGTTCGGCCAATGGCTGAAAAAGCCGCCCGCCGGTCGTCCTTCGCCCTGAAGGAGTTTCCCGCGCGATGAACCTGATCACCCTTGTCGACGGCCCATCGGCTGCAATCGTCTTTGGCGGCACGCTGATCGCGACGGTGCTGCGTTCGGGGCTGGGGGATTGCCGCCAAACGGTGGTCAAGCTGGCGCAATTGGGCGGCAAGCGCTTCGACGCCGATGCGGCGCGAGCCGAACTGGCCCAGCAGGTGCAGGAGATCCGCAAGGATGGCCTGCTCCGCGCCGTGCCGCATCGCTATAACGACAGCGAATTCGACGAGGCGACCGAGGCGCTGATCGGCGGGCGATCGGTTGAAGCGCTGCTGACGGCGCACGAGCGGCACAAGGCCCGGCGGCTGGGCGAAAGCACCCGGGCAGTGCGGACGCTGGCTCAGGCGGCCGAGCTAGCCCCGGTGTTCGGGCTGGCCGGGACGCTGGTCTCGCTCAGCCAGCTACCGCGCGATGGCCTCGCCCATGGTGCAGTCGGCGGCGCGATCTCGATGGCAGTGCTGACCACATTGTATGGCCTGCTCGCCGCAAATCTGCTGCTCGCCCCGCTGGCGCGGATGGTGGAGCGCAAGGCCTTGTCCGAAGAACGCGCCAGGCAGAACCTGATCGACTGGCTGGCCGAGCAGCTTGCCGATGCCTGTCCGCCGCGGCGGATGCAGCGCGATCTGCACCGCAGCCTTCACGCAGAAGCATCATGATCGCGCGTGCAGGCAGCGGCTGGCAGACCGTGCTGGCCGACCTGTCGCTGATCCTGTTCATGGTGATGGCATCGGCGGTGAACGAGGCCCCAGCCTCCGCACCCGCCGCGCCACTTCCCCCCGCAGTCCTGCCTGCGCTGGGTGATCCGGTGGCGCTGTGGCGGCAGGCCCCGGGTGCGCCGCCGCTCAAAGACTGGCTGGCCAGCTCCGGGCCAGATCCGCGCCTGCGTCTGACGATTCTCGCCGCTCCCGATGCCGCAATTGAAGCACTTGCCCTGGCGGCTGGAGCGGGCCGGCCGGCGCGGGTGTTGATCGAACCGGGAGCCAATGGGATCAGCGCGGCGCTGACTTATGACCAGGCGCTGGCACAGCCCTTGCAGCAGGTGGCGGCGAAGGAGACTACCCCATGATCCGCACCCTTGCCCTTATCGCAACGCTGGCCGGCACGCCTGCGCTGGCCCAGTCGGCCCATGCCGACCTCAACGCAATCGACAACGCCATCGCGCAGTTCACCGGCCTGCCGCAGGGCGCGCCGGGCGGCGCGGCCATGCCGGTCGACCGGCGGTTGCGGCTCAACCCGTGCCGGGTTCCGCTGGCGCTCGGCTGGTACGGCGCGAGGCGCGATACGGTTGAGGTGTCCTGCCCGGTTGCGGGCGGCTGGCGGCTTTTTGTGCCGCTGGCGGCAACCACCCAGGCGGCCGCCTCGGCTCCGGCAGTGACCAAGGGTGATAGTGTGACGATCACAGTGGCCAGCGAAGGCTTCGCCGTGTCGCAACCGGGCGAGGCGCTGGAGAGCGGCCCGCAGGGGGCGTGGATCAAGGTCCGGGGCCTCGGCGCCGCTGCCCCGATACTGCGCGCGCGGGTGATCCGTCCGGGGCTGGTCGGCATCGACTTGCCGTGATCCGGCACGGGCTTGCCGCCGGCCCTTAAAAGATCTGCGCGGCGGCCGTCCTGTGGTTCGATAGTCAACTAAGGAGCGGCAAGATGCCTTCCATCGAATTCGGCCCGAAAGGACCCCATGCGGCCCGCGCCGTCGGCGCGGTTGACGCGAAGAAGCTGCCCAGCAAGCCGGTCGGCAATGACCGTGCAGCGCAGGTCGCCAATGAACATTCCGCCGTGGTTCGCAGTCGCGAACTCGATCCGGGCCAGCCGCCGGTCGATACCGACCGCGTGCAGGTGATCCGCAAGGCGATCGAGGACGGAACCTATCCGATTGTCCCGGCCAAGGTAGCCGATGCGATCATCGCGGCGGGCCTGCTGTTGAGGACCGGAAAGTGAGCGGCTCCGTGCTGATGCGTGAGAACCTGCGGCAGATGATTGCCGTGCTGCAGGCTGAGCGGCAGGCGCTTGCCGGGCTCGATCTCGATGCAATCATGGGCTGCGCCAACGAGAAGGTCGCGCTGTGCGGCACGCTCGACACCTGCGGGCCCTTCGCCGAAGGATTTGCGATAGACGAGGAATGCCGCGGCCTGCTTGATGCTGCGCGGCGCATAAACGAGGTAAACCGCCAGGTTCGCAACCTGATTGCTGCGAATGTTTCGGCCCGGCTCGACGCCCTGACCGGCAGCCCGTCGCTGTACCGCGCGGGCGGGGCCGGGGCCTCGCCCTATGTCTATGCAGGGACCCGCGCCTGAATTGGCACGGGGCTTGCTGAAAGCCTTCCGAATGCAATCTGCATCGGGAGCAAGGCTTGAGCGATCCGAAACCCATCGGCACCACAGTGCCGCCGCAGCGCCCCGACGTGCGCGCGGCGATTGCTCGGGCATCGCAGGCGACCGGGATCGATTTCGATTACCTGCTCGGCCAGGCCAAGCTCGAATCCAGTCTCAACCCAAATGCCCGCGCTGGCACGTCCAGCGCGGCGGGGCTCTACCAGTTCACCAAGGGCACCTGGCTCGACACGCTTGACCGCCACGGCGCGGACCACGGCTATGGTTGGGCCGCTGCGGCGATCGAGAATGGTAAGGTCCGCGATCCGGCGATGCGGCGCGAGATCCTGGCGATGCGCTTCGATCCCGCAGCCGCCGCGCTGATGGCGGGCGAGCTGGCCGGCGACAACCGCACTGCGCTGACCGGCGTGCTGGGCCGCGAACCCGATGCAGCCGAGCTCTATCTCGCCCATTTCCTGGGGGCCGACGGGGCGGGGCGGTTCCTGTCTTCACTCGCCGCCAATCCTGGACAAAGCGCTGCTGCGCTGTTTCCCGATGCCGCCGAAGCCAATCGCGGGATCTTCTTCGTTCCCGGCGGCGCACCGCGCTCGCTGAGCGAGGTGATGGGCCTGATGCGCGGCAAGATGACGCGGGCGATGGGGGATGGCTCAAGCTCTGATTTCTTGCCCTCCGCCACGCAGGGGGACTGGGGATGGGGTTATGACGCCAGCGTGATCCCCCCACCCCTACCCCTCCCCGCCGGGGAGGGGCTTTCTTCTACGCAACGCCCCTCCATGGCCGATACTCTAGCCGCAGCCTTCGGCGGTAACGTACCTTCGGCCCCTGCTCATGTCCGCGCGGCCTATGGCAAACTTCGGGCATTCGGGCTGTGAGCGGGATGCTTTCACGCTTTTCGATCAGCGCCTTCGCGCTGCCGGCCGGGATTCTGACGCTGATCGCCTTGATGGTGGTGCCGACCCCGGCGCTGCTGCTCGACGTGTTTTTCGTGCTCAACATCGCGCTGTCTGTGGCGATCCTGATGGCGGCGATGAACGCCGAAAAGCCGCTCGATTTCAGCTCGTTCCCCTCGGTCCTGCTGTTCGCGACGCTGCTGCGCCTGGCGCTCAACGTCGCGTCGACGCGCGTGGTGCTGGTCAACGGGCACGAGGGCGGGGCGGCGGCGGGGCACGTGATCGAGGCCTTCGGCGCGTTCCTGGTCGGTGGCAACTTCGCGGTCGGGCTGTTCGTGTTCATGATCCTGATGATCATCAACATGGTGGTGGTGACAAAGGGAGCGGGCCGCGTTTCGGAGGTTTCCGCGCGCTTCACCCTTGATGCCTTGCCGGGCAAGCAGATGGCGATCGACGCCGATCTGGCCGCCGGGCTGCTCACCGCTGACGAGGCCAAGGCGCGCCGCCGCGAAGTGGCGACTGAGGCCGATTTCTATGGCTCGATGGACGGTGCGAGCAAGTTCGTGAAGGGCGACGCAATCGCCGCGCTGCTGATCCTGGGGGTCAATATCATTGCCGGCTTCGTGCTCGGCATGGTCAGCCACGGGCTGAGTGCGGGCGAGGCGGCGCAGGTCTATATCACGCTTGCGGTCGGCGACGCGCTGGTCGCCCAGGTGCCGGCCTTGCTGCTGTCGATCGCGGCGGCGGTGATCGTCACCCGCGTCTCTGACAACCGCGACCTGGCCGGGCAGATCGGCGGCCAGCTCGGCAATCCAGGCACCTGGCTGCCGGTCGCGGTGATCCTGGGCGCGATCGGGGTGATCCCGGCGATGCCGCAGACAATTTTCCTGCCCGCCGCCGGGCTGGCCGCCTGGCTTTGGCACGGCCTAAGCAAGCGCGCTGGGCGGCCCGCTCCGGCAGCCGAGGCACCACCGCTGCCCGATCCCGGCCGGATCGCGCTGGAGGATGTTTCCGACCATACCCTCGTCACGATCGAGCTCGGCTATGGCCTGGTCCATCTGGTCGATGATCGCCGCGGTTCGCCGCTGGTTGCGCGGATCACCGGGGTGCGCAAGCAATTGAGCCAGCTGTTCGGCTTCGTCGTTCCGCAGTTCCGGGTCCGCGACAGTCTTGACCTCGCCCCCAACGACTACCGAATCCTGCTCGGCGGGGTGCCTCTCGGCGGCGGCAACCTGCGCGCCGACAAGGTACTGGCGATCGACGCGGGTGAGGTGCGCGAAGGCGCGCGGATTGCGGGTGAGCAGACGCTCGATCCCAGCTTTGGCTGCCCGGCGCTGTGGATTGATCCGGCCCAGCGTGATCTCGCCATCGCCGAGGGCTATCTGACGGTTGATGCCTCAACCGTGGTCGCCACCCAGCTCAACCAGCTGCTGGGTGAGCGGCCGCAGGCACTGTTCGGGCCGGACGAGCTGAAGGCGATCCTCGACGGGGTGAAAGAACATTCGGCCGCTTTGGTCGAGGCGCTGACCCCGCAGCCGCTCAGCCTCGCGGCGCTGACCCGGCTGTTCCGAAGCCTGCTCGAAGACGGCCTGCCAATCGCGCATCCGCTGCCGATCCTGTCCGCGCTGAGCCAGGCCGTGCAGCAGAGCCACGAGCACGACCGGCTGGTCGAGCTGGTCCGCGGCGAGCTTGGCGGGATGATCGTCGGGCGGATCTGTGCCCCCGGGGATCGCCTGCCGGTGCTGACGCTCGATGCCCAGCTTGAAGGGGCGATTGTCCAGGGTTTGAGCGATCCGGTCACCGGCCAGCCGGTGATCGAGCCAGACCTTGCGCGAGCCATCGGTGAGCATGTCGCGGCCCTGGTGGCCGAACGTGGCGCTGGGGCTGCTCCGCTCGCACTGGTGGTTCAGCCGCGCGCGCGGCGGGCGCTGGCCGCCTTGCTCAAACAGCGCGCGCCCTCGGTGCTGGTGATTTCAATCGCCGAGCTGCCTGCTGCCCAGCCGATCGAAGTCCTGGCCGTGATCGGCGCCCCCGCGCCGCAGCCCCCAGCGCTGCCACCCGCCAATTCAGCCAACGAACCGGAAAGAGTCTTTGCATGATCCACGATCAAAAGAGCCTGACCGCCGCCTATCGCGGCGACAATGCCGAACGGATCCGCCGCTTCGTGCCGATGGTCCGGCGGCTTGCCTGGCATGTCCATGGCGGAGGTCGCCAGGGGATCGAGCTGGAAGATCTGATGCAGGCCGGGATGGTCGCACTGACCGAGTGCGCCCAGCGCCATGCCGGGCCGGGCGAAGATGGCTTTGCCGCCTATGCCAAGCTGCGGGTGCGTGGGGCGATGGTCGACTTGGTCCGGCGGGCCATTCCGGGATCGCGCGGCGGGGCGGTGCGTCGGCGGCAGCTGCGCGAGGCAGAAGAAACGCTGCGCCTCGAGCTGGGCCGCGAACCGACTGCGCCCGAGCTGGCAGCGGCGCTTGGCCTGTCCGAAGCCGAACTGCTGACGCTGCGCCAGGCGGCCGAGCCGATCCGGGTCGAATCGCTCGACGAAGCCTATTCGGATAGCGACTCGGTCTTTGCCGATGACCGCCCCGATGCCTTTGTCATGTTGGCCGATGCGGAATTGCGTGAAAGCCTGATCGCGGCGATCGGTGAGCTGCCCGAGCGGCTGCAATTGATTGTGCAGCTCTACTTCGTGGAAGAGCTGAACCTCTCGGAAATCGCCGAAACACTAGGTGTTTCGATCCCCCGCGTGCACCAGCTCAAAGCCCAGGCGCTGGAACGGCTGCGCGCGGCGCTGGCCGGGATGGCAGAGATCATCTGACTTGAACTTTACCGGGCGGGGGCGCAATGGAGCGCTATGTCCGCTTGCGATACCTGTGTTGTCCGCAACCGTGCGATCTGCGCCTCGCTCGATAGCGAGGAGTTGAAAGCGCTGAACAATATCGGCCGCCGCCGGATGCTGGAACCTGGCGAATCGCTGATGTGGGAGGGCGAGGATTCGGTCCTCGTCGCCAATGTCATCGACGGGGTGCTCAAGCTTTCGACCGGAACCGAGGATGGGCGCGAGCAGATCGTCGGGGTGGTCTATCCTTCCGACTTCATCGGCCGGCCCTTTGGATCGACTTCTGGCCACGGCGTCACGGCTCTGACCGAATCCAAAGTCTGCGTCTTCTCGCGCCGCGATTTCGATGCCTTTGCCCGCGAACATCCGGCGCTGGAGCACAAGCTGTTGCAGCGCACACTGGCAGAACTTGACCGGACCCGGCGCTGGATGCTGCTGCTGGGCCGCAAGTCGGCCAGCGAAAAGCTGGCAACCTTCCTGCTCGAAATGTCGGAGCGGCTGGTCCAGCCGGGCTGCCACGATGCGCCGGATAGCCCGTTGAAGCGTTTTGCACTGCCGTTCTCGCGCCAGCAGGTCGCGGATGTGCTAGGGCTGACGATCGAGACTGTCAGCCGCCAGTTTACCCGGCTCAAGGCCGAAGGGGTGATCGACCTGCCTTCGCGGCGGGAAGTGGTGATTCTCAACCGCGCAGCACTGGCCGCGGAAGCGGGCTGAACCAGCTGGTCCAGCCCGCCTCGTTACCTCAGAACCGGTAGTAGACGCCGCCCGAGACGACCCACGGGTCAAGCTTGTGGTCGGTCGACAGCACTTCGGTGGTCCCCGCATAGAAATGCGTGGTGGCTTTCATGAAGTACTTCTTGGCGTCGAGGCTGATGCCCATGCCGGAATCGTTGACCGGAACGTCAACCCCTGCCTGCAGCGCGAAGCCCAGCTTGTTGTCCATCTTCAGGCTGGTTGCGCCCAGCGCCTGCGGCACGGTGCCCGGCTTTTCGTCGAAGTAGAAGAACATCGCGGGACCGGCACCGACATAGGGCTTGATCGCGCCGGCATCGAGATGCGCTTTCAGCGTCACTGTGGCGGGCAGGATCAGTACGTGGTTGGCGATGTTGGCGCCGTTGATCGATCCGGTCCCGGTCACGGTGTGCTGGGTAAAGCAGCAAATCGTCTCGATCGAGATGTTCTTGGTGGCGTAGTATTCGATCGCCAGCGTCGGCACCCAGTTGTCGTTCGCCTGGGTATCGGGCGTTGCGCCTAGCGCTGCGGCAACCGCCGGAGCGGCTAAGTTGATCTTGTCGATCTTGCCATCGGGCAACACGCCGGTGGCCAGAACCTTGATCTGCAGCTTGCCTTCGGCATCGCCGGCCTGGGCCGGAGTGGCGAGCATGGTGGCGGCCGTAAGCGCCGCCGCGATCGTCAGCTTCTTCATAATATCCCTCATCGCGCCGCAGCGGCTGCCCCTTGCAGCCCAGGGTTATTGCGGCGTCGGTGGTGCCTTTGCGCTCATGTTGCAGGTGCAAACATTGATCCCGCGCAATTTTCGGCTGTTTTCCGGGAATTTCCGCACAGGCCCGCGCAATTTGATCCCGGTCAATGCCGCATTGCAATGGGCCGCCGAAAGGGACTGCGGACCAATGTCTGTAATGCAAATCCTTATCAACCCACTGAGGGGAAGGGGCCGATGGAATCTCTAGTAGCCCGCGCTGGCTGGTGGCTGGCAGCGCTTCTTTTCGCCGTGTTCATGTTCGCAAATGCTCTCGATACGGGCTTTGCGGTGCACATGGCGATTTTCGCTCTTGCGGCGCTTGCCGGGCTGGTGATCAGCCTGCGCAAGTCCGATTACAAACTCGCCGCAGCAGGAATGAAGCTGCCGACCGACCAATCGCGCTATGACGACGATCTAGTCCGCGCCGGGGTGATCCTGACAACCTTCTGGGGCTGTGTCGGCTTCCTGGTCGGCCTCGTCATCGCCCTGCAACTGTCCTTCCCCGCGCTCAACCTCGGGTTTGAATACACGACCTTCGGGCGGCTTCGCCCGCTCCATACCTCGGCCGTGATCTTCGCCTTCGGGGGCACCGCGCTGATCGCGACCAGTTTCTATATCGTCCAGCGCACCTGCCGCGCGCGGCTCGCCTTTCCGGCGCTCGCCCGGTTCGTGTTCTGGGGCTATCAGCTGTTCATCGTCCTCGCCGCGACCGGCTACATTCTGGGGGTGACCCAGGGCAAGGAATATGCCGAACCCGAATGGTACGTTGACCTGTGGCTGACCCTGGTCTGGGTCGCCTACCTCGTCGTTTTCGTCGGGACGATCATCAAGCGGACCGAGCCGCACATCTATGTGGCCAACTGGTTCTTCCTGAGCTTCATCCTGACCGTGGCAATGCTTCACC
>CAZOSI010000009.1:33298-34330 GCA_964582485.1 uncultured Novosphingobium sp. | reverse complement strand
CGGTGAACAGGCTTTGGCTGTTCTCAACAATCAGCGCCACGTCGCGGCAAACGAAGTTCATGCCGGCATTGCGCAGCAAGGCGCCGGGCAGCAGCCCACTTTCGGTCAGTACCTGAAAGCCATTGCAGACGCCCAGAACCGGTACGCCCTTGTTGGCGGCAGCGATTACCGCTTGCATGATCGGGCTGCGGGCGGCCATCGCGCCGGAGCGGAGATAATCGCCATAGGAAAAGCCACCAGGCAGGGCGATGAAATCAAGGCCGGAAGGCAGGTCGGCATCGCCGTGCCACACCCGGTGCGGAGCCGTGCCCGAAACCTTCTCTAGCGCGTCGGCCATATCCCGGTCACAGTTCGACCCGGGGAAGGTGATGACGGCGCTGCGGAAGCTCATGCCGCCAGCCTTTCGATCCGGTAGTTTTCGATCACCATATTGGCGAGCAGCTGCTTGCACATGGTATCCAGCTGCTCGTCGCTGACTGTGTCGTCGACATCAAGCTCGATCATCTTGCCGGCGCGGACATCCTGCACGCCGTGGATCCCCAGACCCTCGATCGCGTGGTGGATTGCACGGCCCTGCGGGTCGAGCACACCGTTCTTGAGAGAGACGAACACGCGGACCTTCATGGCATGGGCCTTTCGCTGGGGATTCGGTTGCCGCGCCTATGCCGCCGCCAGCCGCCGGGGGCAAGCCGCGAGCTGCGGGGATTCACAGGCGCAATGGCAAGGCCACTGATAACATGAATGAAAGTTGCAAAATGGAATGATTTGCACGTTATAACGTTTCATGTCAGCCTCGAGTCGTACATAACAAGAGGAGGCGAAGACATGGCAAACAACCGTCTATCGCGGACCCGTCAAGCGGGCCTCGCATTCACCCTTTCCTTGACCCTCGCGGCAACTGCCTGGCCGGTTGCAGCGCAGGATAGCGCGCAGGAAGAAGAAGATGAACTTTCAAGCATCGTCGTGACCGCTTCGATCCGGCAGGGCGGAGCGCAGGACATTCGCCACTTCCGCTCGGTCTCGCTCAACGGG
>CAZOSI010000009.1:9930-33288 GCA_964582485.1 uncultured Novosphingobium sp. | reverse complement strand
TTCTGCCGCAGACATTCAGCCTGACGCTGGAAGGTCTGATGGGCGAACATGACCTGACCCTGCCCGAGCGCAGCACCTGTCGGCAGACCTTTTGTTTGACCGGCGCGGCCATGCCCGCTGCGCTGCCGCTTCGTCCCGATGACAAGTGGTTCGTCGGCTTGGGCTTTGCCAGCAACATTGATGCCGAGGCCTACAAAGCCGAGCCGCTCAGCCTGGTGATCGTGGTTGATCGCTCAGGCTCGATGAGCGGCTGGCCGATCACCCAGGTCAAGGGTGCGCTTCACGCCTTGGTTGGCAAGCTGCGCAAGGGCGACCGGATCGGGATCATCACCTATGGTTCAGAACCGCTGACTCACCTCGAAATGATGGAGTTCGCGGGCAACGAAGGCACGATCCGCCAGGCGATCGATGGCATCGAGATCGCCGGCGCGACCGCAATGGAAGAGGGGCTTGAGGCCGGATATGAGGTGGCCGAGGCCGAACTGCCGCGCAGCCATGGCAAGACCCGGGTGATGCTGTTTACCGATGAAAACCCGAACGTGGGCAACACCAGCGCCGAAGGCTTTATCGGTCAGGCCGAAGCAGGTTCGGCGAAGGGGATCGGGCTTACTACCTTCGGTGTCGGAGTTCATTTCGATGCGGTGCTGGCGACAAAGGTCTCCAGTGTGCGCGGCGGCAACCTGTTCTTTGTCGACAACCAGGGCTCTGCCAAGACGATCTTCGACCGTGAATTCTACAATATGGTCAGCGAAGTGGCGCACGATATCGATCTCGCGCTGACTCCGCCCAAGGGTTACCGGATCACCGGTGTGTTCGGAGTGCCCGATGGGCTTATGAGCAATGCTCCGGAAGGAACCGTCAAGGTCAGCATTCCCACAGCGTTCCTTTCAAGCAATGGCGGCGGGATCTATGTCACCCTGGGCAAGGATGGCGCCCATACCAACTTGCCCGATGCTGGCCTTGCCACCAGCACCCCGCTGCTGACCGGATCGCTTCGCTATACCGATGGACGCAGCCGCGCTGTAGGTGAAGACCGCATCGCCGTGGCCTTGCCACTTGGCGAAGCCCCGGTCCCGCTACGCAAAGCACATTTCCTTGTCGACGAATTCACAACGCTCCAGACTGCGCTGAACGGCTATCATCTGGGCGGCGACAAAAAGGTGGCTTTCAACCTGATCGACGGTCTGTCGCGTCGGCTCGATGACAGCGGCCTGCCCGGCATGCAGGAAGAAACCAAGCTGGTCGGCGGATTGCGCAGCCGTGCCGCCTATGTCGCCGGGTTCCAGGGCGAAATGCCCAAGGAACTGCGTCCACTCGCGCTCAAGGGTGAATGGGAGGTAGTGCGCCAGACCGGTCTGATTGACGTGGCTCGTGGCGATACCGTCGAATTCACTGAGGACGGGGAATTCATCACCACCCGGCAAAAGGGCGATGACGTCTACCAGGACGTTCAGGTCAACGAACGGCAGGTACGGCTGGTCGATGTCGATCTGGTTTTCGATTATCGTCTCCAGGGAGACCGGGTCTATCTGAAGACAACTGACGGTGACGGTGAACTGATCTTGCGCCGGCCCCGGCTCGACTAAGACGCGGCGCTGTCCATCACATATCCCATCGCGCGCACGGTCCGTAGTGGATCGGGCGCGCCATGGACGGTCAGCGCACGGCGCAGCCGGCCAACCCAGACATCGACCGTGCGCTCGTCGATCGCTTCGCCATTCTTGCCCAGATGCTCGATCAGTGCGGTCCGGCTAAACACTTGATCGGGATGCTCCATGAAATGGGCGAGGAGACGGAATTCGTTTGGCCGCATCGGAACAGGTTCGCCATTGATCCGCACCTGATAGGCGGCGCGGTCAAGCAGGATCGCGCCGTTGGTCAGGCGGTGGCGGGTTGGGGTGCTGCTTGAGGACAAGCCTTCGACCCGCTCGACGATCCGGGCGGCATCCAATGGGCCGGGCAGATAGTCATCGGCACCGGCCTGCAACGCCCGACGCTTGGCATCAGGGCTGGCATCTTCAAGCACCAGGGTCAGATGCGAAGCGCGGGTTGCCGGTGCCTCGCGCAGCCTGCGGCACATCTCAAGCCCGGACATCGAAGGGCATAGCCAGTCGACGAAGCCCCAGACCTTTCCGGGCAGGGCGGCATCGGGCGGACCCTCTTCCAGGGCCACGATTTCCCAGTCCGGACGGCGGCGCACCAGATCGGCGACCAAGGCAGGAGGGGTGGAAGTGAGGAGCAGGGTGGTCTGGTTGTCCATAACACTAGCAAAATCAGTCTGGCCAGGTTGCGACAATGGCGTGTCGAAGTGACGGTTGTGTGATGCAAATATGACAGATTGATTGCGGTCTGCCGCGGACCTGACGTTGCGTGTCAAATCGTCAAATGATTGTCATGAAACTGTCATATCAAAAAGCGTGAAGATCGGCGCAGAAAAGTATAGATTCCCTGCATAATCGAGGGATCAATCATGCGCCCACACCACTTCCTTGCGCTTGCCTTGCTTGGCATTGCCACTCCAGCGCTGGCCGACAAGTTGGTGTTCGATCATCGCATCTATCAGCCGCTGAAGGATGCCTTTGAAAGCGGCAATGCCGATCTGATCGCCTTCAACGACAAGAATGCGGCCTATGTAACCGACCTGGTGGTAGTGCGCGGCAAATCGACCAAGAACTGGACCGAGGCGATGATCATCATCGCGCGAAAGGCGGATGCCAAGGTGCCGTCGGCTGCAGAATGGATGGCCGAACTGCAGCGCCAGGCTGATGCGCAGTGTCCCAGTCAGTTCACAATCCTGGCCCAGGATGAGGGCTCGATTACGCTGGAACGACAATCGCGCAGCTGCCCTGCGAACTACCCCCAATCCGCGCTTTATCGAATCGTTCAAGGCAAGCCTTCGCTGTTCCTGCTCGGCGCGATGAGCAAGGACGGCTTCACCCCCGAAGCCCGCAAGGCCTGGCTCGCGCTGTTTGCCAGCGCCCGGCTCGACTGAACTGCACGGCAAAGTCGTCACCGTGTCAGATTGCTGACACATTGCGGACTCTCAACTTACGCACAAGCGACACAGTCGAATCCTAGAGGCGGCGCTGAGGCCGATCCTGGGGGTGAGTCGCGGCCGCTTCTCACTCCCTGGTCCGGCATCGGACACATGTCACAATGACTCAGGGATTTATCATGAACCGCCAGTTTTCGCGTTCGTCCACTTCTGCCTTTGCGCTCGCTGTTGCGCTCGGCCTGTTCAATGCCCAGGCCGTGCAGGCCGCCGTCACCCTGACGGATGAAGGCGTCGTCGTGGACGGCGCTAGTGCCGACGCCGGCGCTGATCAGGACCAGCCGAGCCCCGAATCCGCTGCCGCCAATGAAGACAGCGGTGGCCTCACCGACATCGTTGTTACTGCGACCAAGCGCGAAACCAACCTGCAGCGCACCCCGATCTCGATCTCGGTAATGGGCGCGGAAACGATCCGCGAGCGCAAAGTGCAGAGCCTGATGGACCTTGCCGATGGCGGCATTCCCAGCCTGCGCGTCGCGCCGTTCGAATCGCGCCAGTCCGCGCTGACCGTTGGTATCCGCGGGATCGTTCCGCTCGACGCCAACCAGCCCGCGCGTGAGCAGGGTGTCGGCATCTATATCGATGGCGTCTATCTGGGCCGCCAGCATGGTCTCAACACCGGCCTGTTCGATGTTGAGCGGGTCGAAGTGCTCAAGGGGCCGCAAGGGACCCTGTTCGGGCGCAACACCGAGGGCGGTGCCGTTTCGATCATTTCCAAGGCCCCGACCGGGGAGTTCGGCGGGCGGGTTGATGGCGGCTTTGGGAGCATGGGTGGCTACAATGCCGGGGTTCACCTGAACATCCCGACAATTGCCGGCTTCTCGTTCAAGTTCGATGCGGTTGTCGCCCATCAGGGTCCGGTGACTAAGAACCCGTTGGCCGGTCAGGCCGGCTGGGGTCAGTTTGACCGTCAGGGTCTGCGCGCGGCCGTTCGCTGGCAGCCGTTCGAAGGGCTAACCAACGACTTTTCGTTCGACATGGCTCATGACGAAAACTCGCCCTATTACAGCCAGTTGCTGAATTACAACCCGAACAACTGCGTCGGCGGCGGCTCCAACCTGGCACCGCTTCCGATCCCCAGCGGAAGCGCCTGCGTCACGCCCGGCACCAACTTCATCGGTACCCAGGGAACCATCCGCGCGCTTACCCCCGGGGTGGTGGTCAATGGTCGGACCCTGATGCGCGAAGCGGACATTGGTGTTCCGCAGGAGCTCACGGTCGATAAGACTTTTGGCTTCACCAACGTCTTCAAGTGGAAGTTCGGCCCCGGGTTTGAACTCCGCTCGATCACGGCATGGCGCGGGGTTGAAGTTGAGCAGAACGACAACGCCGGCGGCCTGCACCGTGTCCCGGTGTTCAACGTGACGGCGGCGTGCAGCGCGGCTACTCCGTGCGCTTTCAGCCGTTATAGCCGTGCTGACCTGTTCCAGCGCCAGTTTAGCCAGGAACTTCAGGCCGTCGGCTCGATCGGTCAGGTCGACTATGTGCTCGGGCTCTATTACTTCAACGAACGGGTTCGCGATGATGCCGCGACGCCTAACTCGATGGGGGCCATTGCCGTGCTCAGCGGGGCAACGGTGGTTGGGGTCAACTTTGCGCCGATCCCGTTCTGCACCGGCGCGCCGAACCCCACGCTGGGCAATGCAGTCCAGGGCTGCTCGATTGACCGCGCTTCGCGGGTCTTCTCGAAGAGCTATGCCGCCTATGGTCAGCTTACATGGAACCCGACCGACGCGCTGCACGTCACCGTTGGCGGTCGCTACACCAATGACAAGAAGAAGGGCGAACTGCTGTTCTCGCGCGGCGTGAACTATGCAGCCAACCCTGCCACAGCCGCCATCAACGGCTACACTCCGCTCGACAAGTCGTGGAACCGCTTCAATCCAATGGCCACTGTCGCCTACGATTTCAGCAGCGCGGTCCATGGCTATGTCAAGTATGCCACCGGCTACCGCGCCGGCGGGGCCAGCTCGCGCACGTCTGACTATCGCGCTTTCGATCCCGAAGACGTGAAGAGCTATGAAGTTGGCTTGAAGGCCGATTTCTTCGACCGCCGCGCCCGGATCAATGTTGCGGCCTACATGATGGACCGCAAAGGCAGCCAGGTTGACCTCTCGACCATCCAGCCGACTGCAACCGGCAACTTCAACAACCTGGTTACCTTCAACGCCCCTGGCACGACCAAGATCCGCGGTGTGGAAGTCGACCTGACGGTGAAGCCGACCGATCGCCTCAAGTTCGACCTGTCTTACGCCTATACCTACACCGACATTCCGGCTGTTCCGGTAACCTACCGCGAATTCACCACCGCCGGGGTGCCGACTGGCAATTCGTCAACCGTGCTGCAGAAGTTCTACATCGTCTACACCCCGCGCAACGCTGCAAGTGGTTCGATCGATTATGAAGTTCCGGTTGGGTCGGGTGATACCAGGGTCAAGTTCCACGTCGATGCGAACTACTCGCAGGCGACCCAAAGCTTTGACCAGTTCGCGACCAAGGCTGACGAATCGTTCATCGTTAACGCCCGCCTCTCGCTCATCGACGTTGACCTTTCGGGCGGACCCAAGCTCAACATCGGGCTGTGGAGCCGCAACCTGTTCGACAACCAGCTGGTTTATCGCCGTGATCCGTCGAACAGCCTACCTTCGGTTCAGTCGACTGCGGTCGCCGGTGTTCCGAACATCACCCAGATCGGCAGCGTCAGCGGCATCCTGGGCGATTACGGCAACTTCAACATGCCGCGGACCTTTGGGATCGACGCGTCGCTGAAGTTCTGATCCTTTCTTTCAGTTCCTCCCTGAACGGGGGCGGGGTGCCTTGCGCTCCGCCCCTTCTTTTTATCTTACTACCCTTGGGCTGGCTGTTGGCGCCAGCCGAGGAAGGAGGGCCTAGTTCCTTGGCGTCACGGCGACAGGATCGTCCACACCTTCTGGCAAAACATCGACTTCCAGCGCTGCCTCGGGCGTCAGGTACTTCTTCGCCAGCACCTGAAGATCGGCCGGAGTGATCGCCTTAAGTAGTTCCTTCGCCTTGGCATAGCGCTCCAACTGGTCCGCTTCAGTCTGGGCGCGGTCAACCAGCGATAGCCAGCCGGCGTTCGATTTCAGCATGTTGTCCATGCCTTCCAGCATCGGTTCGCGCGCGCGGGTCACAACGTCGGCGCTGATCGGGGCATCCCGCATCACACTGACGGTTTCCAGGATCGCTCCGCGGGTCGCCGGGATTTCCTTCACGTCAACCGAGGCGTTGATCGAGAAGGTGCCGTAGTTTTTCCAGGTGCGCGAGGCATTGCTGCTTGCGCCGGGCGAATAGGCTTTGCCCAGCTTTTCACGCAGAGTGTCGGTGATCGAAATCCGCATGACCCGTTCGAGCAGCTGCAGCTGCAGCGCGGCAGTCTGATCCTCGCCGTCGCGGGTTGGCCAGATATATGTCACCAGCCCCTGGTCCTTGGCCCCGGTGTGACGCAGCACTTTGCGGCTGCGCTCCTTGGTGAAGGGCCGGTTGCGGCGATCCTCATAGGGGCGGAAATCAGCCTCGCGCTGGGGCAGCGCGCCAAAGGTGCGGGCGACCAGGCCTACGGCCACATCCTCATCGATATCGCCGACGATGCCGATCTCGATTGCGCCGTTGCGGAACCGGTCGGCAGTATCCTGCTTGAGCCCGGCAAAAGTCAGCTTGCGATAGTCCTCGACACTTCCCAGGCTGAAGCGCGGGTCGTTGTCGGATACGATCGCGCCGACATCGGCCGACAGCGCCGAGCCCGGCGTTGCCCGCAGGCTGGCGAACAGGTTGTTGATTGACTGCAGGAACAGCGTTTCGCCTTCCTTGCGGTAGCCCGGATCGGTCACCTGCGCGGTCATCAGCTGCAGCTGCAATTCCAGGTCGCGTGGGGTGGTGGCAGAGGTTGCCACAAAGGTTTCGTCGGTTGAGGCAAAGTTGACCGAAACGGTCCGCCCGGCGAGCAGAGAATCCAGTTCGTCCTTGCTGTGTTTGCCTAGCCCGCCAACTGCAAGCACCGAGATCATTTGCGTAGCCAGCGGATTGTCCCGCGTGGCAAGCATGCTGCCGCCATCGACCGAGACCTGGATCAGCACTTGGTCTTGCTTGAGCTCGGTGCGTTTGAGATTGAGCCGGACGCCGTTGGCAAAGCGGATCGTGCGGATCCCCAGCAATGGCTCGCGCAGATCGCTGACCACGCGGCCGGCCGGGCCAAAATCGGTATAGCCAAAGCTGCCCGCCACCTTGCGCTCGGGCGGACGGATCTGCGCGGCCATGGCCTCGGCCCAGGCCTGTTGCAGCCCCTTGCCGTTTTCGGCGGGCGGGGTGCGACCCTGAAAGCGCAGTAACGGAGCCTCGAGCGGGACGACTTCGCGCTTCAATGCGATCTGAACTGCTTCGGGCGTTACTTCGGGCAGGAAGGCCTCAAGCCGGTCCAGCGAATTGGTCGGGGTGTCCGGAACCTTCTCGTTGATCACCAGGGCTTCGGCCGCGCCCAACAGCTGCGCATTGCTGCGGGTTGCTTCGCCCTTGGCAGCGTTGGCATGGGCGGCGCGGATGCTCGCAACCTGCTCGGCTACTTCTTCGGGGGTGAAGCCAAACGTCATTGCCCGGCGGTATTCGAGCGCCGCTTCGATCATGCCGCGGCGCCATTTCCCGTCGACAGTGTCGATCGAAAGCTCAGTTGCGCGGCCTTCCTTGAAGATGTCGCTGGTCCCGAAGCTGGCGTTGCGAAACGGAGCGTCAGCTTCGCGCGTGCGGCGCAGCAGGCGGCGATTGATGATCGCATAACCGACCTGGCGGAGCAGGTTTTCCTTACGCTGAGCGAGGCTATCCGGCTCGATCAGGTAGGCAGCCTTGCGGGTGGCGCTGACCCGCTCCGATAGCGCCGGGTCGATATAGACATCGGTTTCACCCTTGGCCTGAAGCGTGACCGGTCCGGCCTTGGGCATTGGATCGACTTTGGCCGGCTGCCAGCTGCCGAACTTGGCCTTGATCTGCTGTTCGACCAGCGCCGGGTCGAAATCGCCGATAACGTAGACGGTGGTGTGACGCGGAACATATTCGCGCTGCCAGAACGCCTTGAGGCCAGGTGCGCTGGCACTTGCCAGCGATTCCGCCGTGCCGATCGGCAGTCGCTGGGCCAAGTGAGATCCCGGCAGGAGGAACTCGATCTGGTCCTGATAGGCTTTCAGCGCATAGGAATTGCGATCGCGCATTTCAGACTGGACTACTCCGCGCTCACGATCGACCGCGCCGGGATTGAAGCTCAGTTCGCTGGCTGTCTCGCGCATCAACATCAATGCAATGTCGAGCAGCTCGGAATCGTTGCGCGGCAGGTCAAGCTTGTAGGTGGTCCGCTCATAGCCGGTCGAGGCATTCGTATCGGCCCCGAAAGCCAGCCCGTGCCGCTCCAGCAGTTTGACCATCTCGCCCTCGGGCACATTGGTCGACCCGTTGAAGGCCATATGCTCGACATAGTGGGCAAAGCCGCGCTCGGCATCGCTCTCGTCCAGCGATCCGGCATCGATCTGCATCCGTACCAGTGCAGTGCCCTTGGGCGTGGCGTTCTGGCGGATGACATAGCGCATACCGTTGGGCAGGCGTCCGAACCGATAACCAGGATCGACCGGAACGTCGCTCTGTTCAAAGGCCCAGGACCCCTCCGGCAATGGAGTGCTGGCCACCTGTTTGGCCTGCGGTGCGCAGGCCGCGAGGGCGAGCGTTGAAATCGAAAGGACGAACAGCAGCTTGCGGTTTTGCATGGTCACTTGGTGGCCGATTGCACGCGGACGGGCAAGCGGTTCTTGAGGCCGGGTCAGCCCGAAAAGCCGCCCTCGGCGAGGAACGCCAACTCATCCGGCGAACTTTGCCGCCCCAGACAGGCATTGCGGTGCGGGAAGCGGCCGAAACGGGCAATGATGTCACAGTGCATACGCGCCCAGCGGGCCCATTCGCTGCCGCTGGCGGCGTCGAGCGCATCGCACAGTTCGATGCAGCGGTTCTGATCGGCCAGGTCTTCGCTGTGCTCGAGCGGGAGGTAGAAAAAGACCCTCAGGTCTTCCGGACACTGCCGGTCAAGCCCCGCGTCAAGCGCGGCATGGGTGATCCGGCGGGCCAGCGGATCGGTGGCGAAGGAATGGGCGGAGCCGCGGAACATGTTGCGCGGGAACTGGTCGAGCAGCAGGAGGAGCGCCAGCGCGCCTTCGCTGCTGGCTTCCAAGTCCGCCAGTTCGCCGCGCGCGGCCTGGTGGTGCGCTTCGCTGAAACGCGCGCTGATTTCGGCGTCGAACGCGGCGTCCTTGGCGTACCACTTGGCAGGGCCAGCGCTGCGCCAGAAGGCGATAACCTCGGCGGGACTGACCCCGGCCGACATTACTTCCCCCGCAGCTTGCGATGCGCGTTTAGGTCCAGCACTTCGCTGGGGCCATTGTCGGTATCGAGCAGCCCGAGCCGCCGGGCAACTTCCTGATAGGCTTCTTCCTCACCGCCCAGATCGCGGCGGAAGCGGTCCTTGTCGAGCTTTTCGCCGGTGACCATGTCCCACAGGCGGCAGCCATCGGGGCTGATCTCGTCGGCCAGGATGATCCGGCTGTAGTCGCCGTCCCACAGTCGCCCGAATTCCAGCTTAAAATCAACCAGTCGGATGCCGATCGCGGCGAACATCCCGCACATGAAATCGTTGATCCGGATCGCCATGGCCGAGATGTCCTGCATCTCTTCGTTGGAGGCCCAGCCGAAGCAGGCGATGTGTTCCTCGGCGATCAAGGGATCGCCCAGCGCATCGTCCTTGAAATAGTATTCGATCAGGGTGTGCGGCAGCGGTTCACCCTCAGCGATACCAAGCCGCTTGGAAATCGAACCGGCGGCGACATTGCGCACCACCACTTCGATTGGCACGATTTCCACCTGGCGGACCAGCTGTTCGCGCATGTTGAGCCGCTTGATGAAATGGGTCGGGATGCCGATGTGGCTGAGCCGCGTGAAAACGTACTCGCTGATTCGGTTGTTGATCACGCCTTTGCCGTTGATCGTGCCCTTCTTCTGGGCATTGAAGGCAGTCGCGTCATCCTTGAAATACTGAATTATCGTGCCCGGTTCCGGGCCCTCATAGAGGATCTTGGCCTTGCCTTCGTAGATCTGACGGCGACGGGACATGGGAGAGATTCCTTGCACTTGAAAAGCCAAGCCCCGGCGTGGGCGGGTCGGTACAGACTCGCGCGGCCGGGGCTGTTTCGGGGGCTTTACGGCAAAACGCAGCCGGGCGCAACGCGGGCTACTTGCAACCCACACCAATCTGCACTTCCGCCGCTGTCGCCTCAGCGATGAGCAGTTGCAGGGCGTTCGCGGTGTCGGCCAGCAGGCCGTCGCTGACTGGCCGTTCGCCGTTGATGAAGCGGCGGATGGCGCGTTCGTCGATGCCGAGGCGGCGCGAGGTGGCGGGGATGCCGCCGAAGACCTGGACGCAGTGGGCGAAGTGATCTTGCGCGGCCTGCGCTGAAAAGGATCCGGTCAATGTGCTTCCATTCGGTTGGGTTTTGCGCGCAACTCAGCGCTGCTTCTTGGCCTGCGGGGCGGTGAAATCGGGGTCCTTGTTCGCGACCCAATCGACGAATTTGCGGATTGGCGGGTTGGCCAGCAGGCCTTCGACGTCCATCCCATAGCGCTGCAATTCGGAATTGGTGAAATTCGCGATCAGCGTCTGCTGGCAGATCGGGTGCATTGGCACGACATCGCGCCCACCTCGGCTTTTGGGCACGGGGTGGTGCCAGACGATGGTCTTGCCGGTTGGCCGGCTGCAGAGCCAGCAAACGACGACCTCCGGCTGAGTCTCCTCTTCCTCGGGCTGGAAGTCGTCATAGGAACCACGTTTTGCATGCTTGCGCGCCATGGGGCTGTCTGGACTTTCTGATTGGATCGAACACGCTGGACGCTGGGCGCGGAAGGCCGAACGGGGACACGGAATACCGAGTCCCCTGCGACGACGCTACTTCCCCAGCAAATTCGACTGCCAGAACATCAGCTCGACCCAGAACTGATAGTCGGCGTTCTCTTTCTTGCCGAAGCCATGGCCTTCGTTCATCCCGACAAGGTGCCAGGCGCTGCGGCCCTTGGCGCGGACCGCAGCGACGGCTTGATCTGCCTCGCTCTTGGGGACGCGCGGATCGTTGGCGCCAGTCACGACCAACAGCGGGATTGAAAGCTGGTCGATCTTGGTCAGCGGGCTGATCTCCATCAGCTTGGCGCGCTGCTTGGGATCGCGTTCGTCGCCATATTCTACCCGGCGCAAGTCGCGGCGATAGGACTGGGTGTTTTCCAGGAAGGTCACGAAGTTGCTGATCGCCACGATGCAGTCCGCCGCCTTGAAGCGCCCGCCATAGCGGATCGCGGTGGCATAGCACATGTATCCGCCGTAGGACCCGCCCTGTACCGCGATGCGGTCCTTGTCGATCCCGGCGTCAGTTTCCAGCCGATCGAGGAAAGCGCCGATGTCCTTCACCGAATTCTCGCGCAGGAAAGGCCCGTTATCGAGGCTGACGAAGCGCTTGCCGAACCCGGTCGAGCCGCGGACGTTGGGATAGAACACCGCCACGCCCAGTTCGTTGAGCAGGTAGTTGGTCCGCCCGCGGAAGCCGGGGGTCGACTGGCCCTCGGGTCCGCCGTGGATGTTGAAGATCAGCGGGCGCTTGCCGGGGAACTTTGCCGGGTCGGGGCGATAGAGAAAGCCGCTGACAGGTTCGCCGTCGAAGCTTTTCACCTCGACAAATTCGGGATCGACGTTGACCGAGGGATCAAGCCCGCCGGTTTCGCTGAAGGTCCAGCGGGTTACCTCCAGGGTTTTTGGATCGACCGAATAGGCATCGGATGGAACCTTGGCCGAGGATACGGTAAGTCCGATCGTGCCCCAGGGGGCGATGTCAACTCCGCCGATTGTGCCCTTGGGCAGGCCGGAAACTTCGCGCACCGCGCCGCTCTTTGGGTCCATCAGCTTGAGCTTGAATACGCCGGCCTCGTTGATCGTATAGGCAATGAAGCTGCCGTCATCAGCGATGTCGAAGGTCTCGATGTCCCACTTCGGCTCGGGGCTCTTGGGGGTAAATTTACCGGTCTTGGGATCAAGCGTGCCGAGCCGCTGGAAATCGCCGCCCTCGTCGCTGGTCACCCAAAGGGTGCCATCGGGGGCGATCCGCCCGCCGCCATAGGCGATGCTCTTCTTGTGATCGCCGATCGGGTTCATGGCACCGCTGGCCATGTCGAGCCAGTAGAGATCGGTCTTGGTGACCGAGACATAATTGGCCACCACCGCATTCTTGTTGTCAGGCGTAAAGCCGGCCAGCGCCCAGCCGCCGCCCTTGACTTCCTTGACCATCCGGCTCGTCGACGGGTCGCGCGGGTCCATGATGTATAGGTCGTTGTCGGCGCCGTTGCGGCGGGTCGAGCTGTAGGCGATCCACTTGCCGTCGAGGCTGACCGCGTTGAGGCCGTTGCGGCTCTTGCCATCGGTCAGCAGGGTCAGCTTGCCGTTTTTCATGGTGTAGAGCTGGTAGAACTCGTTCCCGCCCTTGTCCTTGCTGACGATCAGGGTGCCGTCGCCCGGCAGATAGGTGCCGCCTAGCGGTTCCGGTTCAAAGCTGATCTGGGTGCGGGCCATGCCCGGTGCCTTGACGCTGTGAAGCTGGGCCACATTGCCGAACCGGGTCGAGATCAGCATCGATTTGGTTACCGGGTCCCAATCGACAAAGCTCGCGGTGCGGAATTCCATGTAGGGCCGGGTCGCTTCGACCAGATCGAGCGGCACGACCGGAATTCCATCAGCTACCAGCGCGGCGGGCTTGGCCGCAGCGGGTGCGGCCGGCGCCGCTTCCTGGGCCTGGGCCATGGCGGGCATGGTTAGCGCTGTAAGTGCGAGGAGCAGATGGCGCATTTCAGTGGATCCCCTTTGCAATTCTTCTGTTCCCAACAGTGCAGCAGGACAGCCGCTCCGGCAACCGCGCAATCGACGAACCGCCGATCAGGCGCCTCAAGGGCGTGGAGTCGGCACCTTTTCAATCGAAAAGGTGTTGCTGTTCACCCACAATTGTCGACCTTTCGTCGAAGCAACGGCCCGGGTGCGTTGACAGTCGATTCCACTGCTCTATTTGCACAAGTCTCGGAGCCGCCACCTATTTGGCTCCACTACGCAATTCCTCCCCAGGATGCGTTTGTTTTGATTTCAGGGAGAGAACCATGAAGTTCAGTTCCGTTTTGGGTGCCGGCGTTTCTGCCGCCGCCCTGCTTTTGATTCCGGTGAACCCGGCCTTCGCGCAAGAAGCCGCTCCCGCCGATGAAGCCGAAGCAGCCGATGAAGGTGAAATCGTTGTCATGGCCCAGGGCCGCGCTCAGGCGCTGGCTGATGTTCCGGTGGCAATCTCGGCAGTCAATGCCGATGCGCTGGCCAACAGCGGCGCCAACGATATCCGTCAGCTCAACCAGCTGGCCCCGTCGCTGATCGTTTCTTCGACCGGTTCTGAAGCCAACGGTTCGGCCCGTATCCGCGGGATCGGTACTGTCGGTGACAACCCCGGCCTCGAAAGCTCGGTTCCGGTGTTCATCGACGGCGTCTATCGCTCGCGTTCGGGCATTGGCCTCAACGAGCTGGGTGAAATCGACCGCGTCGAAGTGCAGCGCGGCCCGCAGGGCACGCTCGGCGGCCGCAACTCGTCGGCCGGCATGATCGCGATCTATTCGAAGAAGCCGCAGTTCCAGTTCGGCGCCTCGGGCGAGCTGACCTATGGCAACTACGATTTCATGCGCGGCTCCGCCTCGATCACCGGCCCGATCAGCGAGCAGCTGGCGGCCCGCATCGACGGCGTCTTCGTTCGCCGTGACGGGTTCTACAACGATCCGCAGAACAACATCGATGTCAACGACCGTAACCGCTTCTTCCTGCGCGGCCAGCTTCTGTGGGAACCGTCAAGCGACGTTACTGTCCGCCTGATCGCCGACTATACCTGGCGCAAAGAGCGTTGCTGCGCGGCGGTCTATGTCGATCGCAGCGTCAACCAGTACATTGGCGATCTCAACAACCCGTCGACCCCGCTTGCGCCGTTGCAGACCAGCGGCAACAACATCATCAACGTGTTGCGCGATCTGGGCCAGCCGATGGCCGGCTTCAACGCCGGCTACGATCGGACGATCTACGTCTCCAACGGTCGCAGCTTTGAAGGCAAGACCAAGGACTATGGCTTCTCGGGCGAGATCAAGTGGGATCTGGGCGGCGCGACGCTGACCTCGATAACTGCCTATCGCGAATATCGTTCGGGCCAGGGCAGCGACACCGACTATAGCCGGGTCGACATCCTCTATCGCACGCCGAGCGACGATATCTATCGCCAGTTCCACACCTTCACCCAGGAATTCCGCCTGCAGGGCGAAGCCTTTGGGGGCAAGCTGGACTGGCTGATCGGCGGGTTCTACGCAGACGAAAAGCTGACCGCGCGCGATAACCTCAAGTTCGGCAGCCAGTATGGCCGTTTCGCAACTTGCCGGATCATCTCGGGCGGCGGCCTGGCCGGTCTCTATTCGCCGACTAGCCCATCGTGCGTTGCTCCGGTTGTCGGGCCTGCCACGTTGGCTGGTGCAACCGGTGCTTCGGGTCCCGACATCGTCGCGGCTTTCACCGCACTTGATGGCCTGAATAACCTCGGTTCGACCACGGATGAATATCGCCAGCACGGCAAGAACTGGGCGCTGTTCACCCACAATATCTTCCACATCACCGATCAGCTCGATCTGACCCTCGGCATCCGTTACACCAACGACAAGAAGGATTTCGGAGCCACCTTCGGCAACAACAACACCGTCTGCACCACGGTGCAGGGTCTGGTGACTGACGATCTGACCAGCCCGAATGCCACCGCCCGTGCGCTGGCCGGGGCTCTGATCGGCCTGTCGTGCCAGGGCAACTCGACCGCCGAACTCAATGGCGTCTCGATTGCTTCGAAGCGCAGCGAAGACGAATGGACCGGCACGGCCAACCTGTCGTACCGCCCGACCGATGACCTGATGGTCTATGCCAGCTACTCGCGTGGCTACAAGGCCGGCGGGTTCAACCTTGATCGTTCTGCGCTCAAGGGGCCGACGTTCAGCTTCGCCAGCCAGGGCGGTGCCCAGGCGCTGGTCGGCAACCTCCAGTTCGCTCCTGAACTGGTCAACAGCTATGAACTCGGCGCGAAGATTTCGGGCCGGATGTTCAGCGGCGGCGTCACCCTGTTCCGTTCGGACTTCAGCAGCTTCCAGCTGAACACGTTCAACGGTACGGTTTTCCTGGTGCAGAACATCAATGGCTGCACGGCCAGCCTTGGCGGCGCAGATCGCGATGCCAGCGCGGCAACCGGGGCTTGCGCTTCGGGCAACGTCAGCTGGGGCGTGCGGGCTACGGGCGTCGAACTCGAAGGCGCGTTCACGCCTTCGCCGTTCTTCCGCGCCACGGCCGGTGCAACCTATGCGCGGACCAAGTATCGCCAGAACCTGGTCGGCAACAGCAGCGGCGCGCCGCTCGATCCGGCGCTGCGGATGCTGCCGGGCAATTTCATGTCGAACGCCCCGGAAATGGTTGTCACCACCAGCGTTGCCTGGACCCCGGACATCGGCAGCGACGGACTTTCGGCGCTGTTCTATGTCGATAGCCGCACCAGCACCGACTACAACACCGGTTCGGACCTGTTCCCGCAGAAGGCCCAGGACGCCTACACCGTCGTCAACGCCCGCGTTGGGCTTCGCGGCGCCGACCAGAAGTGGTCGCTGGAATTCTGGGTGCAGAACCTGTTCAACGTCGACTACGCTCAGGTTGCCTTCAACACGCCGTTCCAGGCCGGCACCACCGCCGCGCCGTTTAACGACGCCGGCAACTATCCGGGTGGTCGCCAGCTGTTCTCGCAGTTCCTCGCCGAACCGCGGACCTTTGGCGTTACCCTGCGCGGCAAGTTCTGATCGAACTTCGCCGTCAGTCAAAAATCAGGCAGGGCGGTTCATGCCGCCCTGCCTTTTTTGTATGTGGCGCGGGAATTGAGTTCGCGGGCCGCCGCCGATAGGAAGCGCCGCGAAGGAGAGACCCGATGGACCGTGCCGAAGCCCTTGCCCTGCTGACCCGTTATTACGCCGCTTTCAACGCCGGGGACTGGCAAGGGATGCTCGATTGCCTCGACGATGATGTCGCGCACGATATCAACCAGGGCGAAACCCAGCGCGGCAAGGCCGTCTTCGCCGATTTTCTCGCTCATATGGAGCGTTGCTACAGGGAACGGCTCGACGGCATTGTGCTGATGGCCAGCGACGATGGCGCGCGCGGCGCGGCGGAATTCACCGTCCATGGTGAGTATCGCTCCACCGACGAAGGCCTGCCCGAAGCCAATGGCCAGACCTATGTCCTGCCGGCCGGAGCCTTTTTCGCCATCGCCGGGGGCAAGATCACCCGAGTCACAGTCTATTACAACCTGGCCGACTGGACCGCGCAGGTGGCCGGTTGACGCTAACCGTTCGCCCGCTGACCGGCGCGGAAATCCACGCCGCAATCGACGATCTGGCTGCGCTGCGGATCGCGGTCTTTGCCGCCTATCCCTATCTCTACGATGGCGATGCTGGCTATGAGGCGGAGTACCTGAAGGAATTCATCGCCGCGCCCGATGCCGTGCTGGTTGCGGCGTTTGACGGCACCCGGATCGTCGGTGCGGCCACGGCCAGCCCGATGTGGGCGCAGAAGGCCGAATTCCGCGCCCCGTTCGAAGCACGCGGGATTGCGACCGACCAGCTGTTCTATTTCGGCGAAAGCGTGCTGCTGTCCGAATATCGCGGACATGGGATCGGCCATGCCTTCTTCGATCAACGCGAGGAACAAGCGCGCCGCTTCAAGGCAACCGCGGCGACCTTCGCCGCGGTGATCCGCTCCGATGACCATCCGGCGCGGCCTGCGGGCTATACCCCGCTCGATGCTTTCTGGACCCGGCGCGGTTATGCTCCGGTGCCGGGTTTTGTCACCGAACTGGCCTGGAAGGAACACGGCGAAGCGGGCGAAAGCCTCAAACCGATGCAATACTGGATGCGCGAACTGTGACCCGTTTTACCATTGCAGCCGCGCAATATCCGATTGAGCAACTTGCCGATTGGAATTCCTATGTCGCAAAGCTGACCTTGTGGGTCGAGACGGCAGTGGCGGGCGGGGCGGCACTCGCGGTGTTCCCTGAATATGGGGCGATGGAGCTTGCCAGCCTCGATCCGGCGACGATGGGTGATTTGGCCGGATCGTTGACCTCGGTCAGCGCGCTGTTGCCGCAGGTCGATGCGTTGCATGCTGATCTTGCCCGGCGGCACGGCCTGCATATTCTTGCCGCGAGTGCGCCCTGTGCGGTCGATGGCGGGTCCTACGTCAATCGCGCCCGGCTATTCACGCCGGGGGGCAAAGTGGGCGTGCAGGACAAGTTGGTGATGACCCGGTTTGAGCGTGAAGAATGGCACGTTTCGTCCTCCGCGCCGCTGCGGTTGTTTCAGACAAAACTTGGAAAGATCGGGATAAATATCTGTTACGACAGTGAGTTTCCGTTGCTCGCCCGGGCCCAGGTCGAAGCCGGGATGGAGCTGCTGCTGGTCCCCTCGTGCACCGATAGCGAGCACGGTTACTGGCGGGTCCGGCTGGGCGCGCAGGCCCGTGCGCTGGAGGGGCAGTGCTATGCGGTGCAGTCGCCTACGGTCGGCACGGCGGACTGGTCTCCGGCGGTCGATATCAACCGGGGCGCGGCGGCGCTCTATGGCCCGCCCGATCGCGGCATGCCAGCCAATGGCGTGCTGGCAATTGGCGAAATGGATGCCGCGCAATGGGTTTTTGCCGAAGTGGACCTTGGCAAAGTGACCGAACTGCGCGCTGATGGCGGGGTACTCAACGCGCGGCATTGGGCCGAGCAGCCCGGCGGCGAACTGCTGCCGCTGGTCGAAGTGGTGGACTTGACCTAACCGGCAGGGCAGACTGCGCCGATGCGCAAGTTCCTGATCCCGCTCGCCCTGTTTGCCATTCCCGCCAACGCCTGGGCGGAATCGCCGCCGGTCAGGGCATTGCCGACGCCAAGCCTGCAGCAACAGGTCGAGGCGACGCTGGCCACCGCACCGCAAGGCGCACGGTTCGGGCTGCTGGTTATGGATGAAGCGGGCAAGGAAATCGTGGCGATCAATCCCGACCAGCGTTTCATCCCGGCTTCGAACACCAAGATGTTCAGCACCGCAGCGGCCTATGCCCTTTTGCCCGGCATGGATCAGCCCGATCTGGGCGGAGGAACCGATGTAGCGTTGGTACCTGGCAAGGGCGGCACCGATGTGGTGCTGCGCGGCCACGGCGACGCCCGGATGTCGAGCGCGCCCGATTGCAAGGTCAATTGCCTGGCCGAACTGGCCGATGCGGTGGCCGCCAGGACCAGGCGGGTTCACGATGTGGTTGGCGATGACAGCTTCTGGCCCGACCAGCGCTGGGCCCCGGGTATGAGTTGGGAGGACATCCCGACCGATTCCGGCACGGCAGTTTCCGCACTGAACCTTGATGGCAATGAACTGCTGGTAACCGTTTCACCGGCCACGCCCGGTGCCGTGCCACTGGTCACCGCCAGCAGCTACTTTACGCTGCGCAACGAGATCGTCACCGGCCCGGCCGGAAGCAAGACCGAATTGTTTCTGGGGCGTGCGGTTAATGGCAGGGAGCTTCGGATCTATGGTGCGATTGCCGCCGATGCCAAGCCTTGGTCCAGCCGGATCGGGATCGACGATCCAGCGCACTTTGCCGCCTGGGTGTTCAAGTCCATGCTCGAAGCGCGTGGAGTCAGGGTGACCGGAATTGTGCGCGCCGGACATCGCCCCCCCGACTTGCGCGATCACCCCTGGCCTCAGCCTGGCATCGCGCCTGTAGGCATGTCGCAGCTTGCCCCTATTGCCAGATTGACGCCGCCGCCGCTTTCAGAGGACGTAGTGGTGATCAACAAGGTCAGCCAGAACCTCCACGCGCAGGTGCTGTTCCGGCGGCTCGGCGATCTTGAAGGTACGGGTTCCGAACAGTGGGCGCTCAAGGCGATGAACGGCTTGTTTGAACAGGCCGGCGTCCCGCGGATCGGCTATGATTTTTCCGACGGTGCGGGGATGTCGGTCTACAACCGCGTCTCGCCTCGGGCGACGATTGCCTTATTGCAGTGGATCGATCGGCAGCCTTGGGCAGCGCAGTGGCATGCCTCGCTGCCGGTCGCCGGCAAAGACGGCACCCTGCGCCGCCGCTTTGTTGGCACTCCGCTGGAAGGCAATCTGGCGGCGAAGACCGGAACCCTGAGGGGGACCAATGCGCTGTCGGGCACGCTGCGCAGTGCGAAGGGCAAGCGTTTCACCTTCGCCTTCTTCGCCAACGACGTGCCCGATGGCGCCAGCGCCCTGCCGGTGATGGAGGCCGGGCTTTTGCAGATTGCCGCGGCCAATTGAACAATTGCGACACGCCCATGTGGCGCGGTTGCAACAATCTTGCCGCAATCCCCGACAATCCATGACAAATCCGAACCGAATGGCACCAAGGCACTGGCGACTCGGCTTGGCTTTGATAGTCTATTCTCCGTATCGCATTTGTGTTTCGATAGGGGGTTACGATGATTTCACGCAGCATCATCCGGTCAGTTCTGGCCTGCGGGGTTTCGCTCGGCGCTTTTGCCGCTCCGGCCCTGGCCCAGGATGCCGACATCTCTTCGCCAAACAAGGCCGAAGCGGCTGACGACGGGGCAATCATCGTCACCGGCTCGCGGATCAAGCAGGACCCTAGCAAGAGCGCGTTGCCGTTGGAGATCCTCGTGCCCGCCGACCTTGGCCGCGAAGGAATTTCCAACCCCGAACAGATGATCTCGTTCCTGGCCGCCAATGGCAACGGAGCAGACAACCTGGCTTCGAATTCGGACGTGGTGTCGGGCGCCCAGCGCGGCACCAACGGGCTTTCGGCGGCCAACCTGCGCGGACAGGGCAGCGCCTCCACCCTGGTCCTGCTCAACGGCCGCCGCGTTGCCGCGCACGGGCTGCAAGGTTCGGCGGTTGACGTCAACCAGATCCCGTTTGCCGCGATTGAGCGGGTTGAAGTGTTGAAGGACGGTGCTTCGGCAATTTACGGTACCGATGCCATCGGCGGGGTGATCAACTTTATCACCAAGAAGGACTTCACCGGGCTGACGCTTGGCGGTTTCACCGACTTTACCCAGGAAGGCGACGCGACGATCTACCGCGTTTCAGGCACTGCCGGCTGGGGCAAGCTGGATGAGCAGGGTTTCAACGTGATGGGCTCGGTCAGCTATTCGCAGAACGGCATCCTGTTCGGCAAGGACCGCGATTTTGTTAACGGCAACCAGCCCAACCGGGGCCTGTCGATCGACACGCGCGGCACTCCGATTGCGACCGCCTTCCCAATCAACCCGACCGCTGCGCTGGTCGGCATTACCCAGGGCGGGACGCTGCTGGGGGCGGCCAACCAGTGCATCACCGGCACTGCGCCTAACTGCACCGTGTTCAATCCCAACTATCTGGCCAATGGCTCGGGCTTCGTCATCCCCGGTACAACCACCCATGCTGTCGGCGGGGTCAACCCGCTGGATCTGCCGGGCGGGGCAGGCTGCGCTACGATGGACGGCGGAATGGCCTATGACCCGGTGCTGTGGTCCAACCCGACCGCAGGCCTTGCCTGCGCCTGGGACACGGGCCGCGCCGCGACCTTGCAGCAACCGCTCAAGACGCTGACCTATTATGGCCGGGCGACGGCCAATCTGGGCGGTGGGCATCAGGTCTATGCCGAAGTCACCGGATCTGACGCGACTTCGCACAAGATTTTCTCGAACAACCAGTATTCAGCCAACAACACCTCGATGCCGATCGCCTATCCGCTTAATTCGCTGACTGCATCGACCTACAATTCGGTTTATGACCAGTTTGCTGCGGTGCTTCCCGCAATCGGTGCGGTCGGCGATCGCACGGTTGATGCGGTCGGTCGGTATGGCCTGCCGATCACCTTCCGCTGGCGCTGCCTGGCCTGCGGCCCGCGCGAATATACGACCAACACCAAGACGCTGCGGGCCGCGATCGGGATCGAGGGTCCGATTGCCGGCAGCTGGGAATACCGGGCCGGCGGTTCTTACGCGCGAAGCACTGCTTCGTCGGTGCTGGGTTCGGGCTATCATTACCGGGGGATCTTCAACTTCACCGGGCAGGGACCGACCGCAGCGGCCCGCGCTGCCGATCTGGCTGCGCAGCTTGCCGCCACCGGGGTGCCAGGCGCCGCCAATTTCAATGCCGATCCCCGCGCGCCAACCGCACCGGGAGCTTCCGCCCCTGGGATTGTCGGTCTGTTCAACAGTGGCATCTTGAATCCGTTTTCGCTGGTCCAAACCCCAGAGGCTCTTGCCGGGCTTGAAGCCGTCTCGGCCAAGGGCGTCAGACTTTATGGCGGCAAATATGAAGTCGTCCAGGCTGACGCATCGGTTACTGGCGATCTGTTCGCGCTGCCTGGCGGCACGGTCAAATTTGCCCTGGGCATGGACTACCGCCGGGAAAGCTACAAATTTGATGGCTCCACCGCCGGAGATGAAACGCGATCGCCGGGGATATTCAATGTTGCATTCGACAATGTGAACCAGCTTTCCAAGGTCACGCGCGATGTGAAGGCCGCCTATGCCGAAGTACTGCTGCCGATCTTCGACATGCTCGAGGTCAGCGGCGCGGTGCGAGTTGACGATTACACTGGCTTCGGCTCGACCGTGAACCCCAAGTTCACGGCCAAGTTCCAGCCGATGGAATGGGTAATGCTGCGCGGCTCCTACAGCACCGGCTTCCGTGTGCCGAGCTTCAACCAGATCAACAACGGCGTCACCCAGTCGCCCAACCCGGGCAACACCCTGACCGATCCGAGCACCTGCCCGGCCGGTGGCGTGGTCAACGTCACCCCGGGCTGCGCCCAGATCAACCCGGATTCGCTCTCGGGCGGGAATGTCAACCTCGGACCGGAAACGTCCAAGCAGTACACCGTGGGGATTGTGCTGCGGCCGATGAACCGGGTCAGCTTTTCAGCTGACTACTGGTCGATTGCGGTGGATGAGGTGATCGGTTCGATCACCATTCCGCAGCTGCTGGCCAACTATCAGGCCTTCCCGGAACGGATCGTGCGAACCGGCGGGATCATCACCCTGGTTGACCTGCGCACCGGCAACTTCGGCTCGCGCCGGACCCGCGGGATCGATTTCAGCGCGCGTGGTGCAATCGATGGGCTGGGCGGCACGGTCTCGATGGGCTTTGACGGTACGCTGCTGATCGAGAAGAAGGAAAAGCTGCTTCCCAACCTCAATTACAGCAACCTGCTGGGCGTGTTCTCCTTCGCCGGGGATCTGGGTCTGAAGTGGAAGCACAATCTCTGGATCAGCTACACCAAGGGCGATTTCGGACTGACCTTCTCGCAGATTTTCCGCGGCGGTTACACCAACCAGGCGCTTCCGGGCTCGGCGGCGCGTCCTGAATTCAATCCGCGGGTCAAGCCGTACGCCATCTACAATATGACCGTCTCACAGAAGATCGACGATCGTCTGCTGCTGACGCTTGGTGTGAAAAACGTATTCAACACCGATCCGCCCTTCGCGATCACCTATGACAGCAACACCGGGGCCGGCAGCAGCTGGGAACCGCGGGTTGCCGATCCGCGTGGCCGTTCGGTAACGGTGGCGGTCGAAGCCAAGTTCTGAAGCCTGGCAACGCACAATTTGGGGCGCGGGAAATTCAGTTTTCCGCGCCCCAAATTTTTAAGTGGCGCAAATTACTCCTAATTCTTCGTTAACGCCCAATTTACTTTGTTCTGAGACATTCCAATCGTCGCAAGAACCAGGGCGCGGTTGTTCGAATATGGCAAGTGAACCGGCATTCAAGACCACAGGAGGGCGCAGGACCGAACGTCGGTTCTGGGCTGCTGAAGTGCAGTTTCGGTCCGGAACCCGGCGCGCCAATGTCAAGGTGCGTGACATTTCCGAATTTGGTGCACGGATTGAAGGCGTCTTCCTGGTCCATGTGGACGACCATTTCTTCATCAAGCTGCCTGCCATGGAATCGATCGAGGCCCGGGTTGCCTGGGTCTTGAATTTCGAATTCGGCTGCGAATTCGTGCGTCCGCTGAGCCCGGTTATCCTTGAAGCGATGATCGCCAACCGCCGCTAGTTCTCCCGGCGTTGCCGTTCGGCGCGCTCCGCGCCATAGACGCCTGATGGCAAGCCTCAATCCTGATCGCGGAAATGACCTGA
>CAZOSI010000009.1:0-9920 GCA_964582485.1 uncultured Novosphingobium sp. | reverse complement strand
CAGTGGCCCGGCATGGCTGGTGCGTCTGATCGGGGTCAGAGCAGACGCTTTGTTAGAGCGGATCGACGCCGGTCTGGAAACCGGGCGGATCAGTGTAACCCTGCCCGATGGATCACGCCGCACGCTGGGCGGTCGCTCACCCGGATTTGATGCCGTGGTCGACTTGCGCAGTTGGCGCGCCCTGTTGCGGATGGCGACGGCCGGTTCGATCGGGGCCTATCAGGGCTGGGAAGCCGGAGACTGGGCCAGCCCCGATCCGGTGCAATTGCTGGCGCTGTTCGTCGCCAATGCCGACGCGCTGGGCGATACCGGCCGGGCGCACGGTCCGTGGCGCTGGCTCGGCCGCCTGCTCAACCTGCTGCGCCGCAACAACCGCGCCGGCGCGCGCCGCAACATTCATGCCCATTATGACCTCGGCAATGATTTCTATTCGGCCTGGCTTGATCCCGAACTGGTCTATTCAAGCGCGCGGTTCGACGGGACGGGACGGAATTTGGCTGTCGCCCAGCAGCGCAAGCTCGATACGATTGTCGAGCGGATCGCCGGGGCCGGTTTTGTGCTTGAGATCGGCTGCGGCTGGGGCGCGCTGGCGCAGCGCTGCCATGATGCCGGCATGGCAGTGACCGCGATCAGCCTGTCGGACGAGCAACTGGCCTATGCCCGCGCCCACCGCGCCGTTGGCATCGACTTTCGCAATCAGGACTACCGCGATGTCACCGGTCAATTCGATGCAATCGTCAGTGTCGAAATGGTCGAGGCAGTAGGGCGGGCCTATTGGCCCGACTTCTTTGATTGCCTGGCCCGCTGCCTGAAGCCGGGCGGGCGCGCGGCGATCCAGTATATTGCGATCCGCGACGAACTGTTTCCGGCCTATGCAGCCAGTGCCGATTTCATCCAGGCATATATTTTTCCCGGCGGGATGCTGATCAGCGAAGCGGCGTTTCGCAGGCTCGCCGCAGCGCGCGGACTGGGCTGGGAGGATCAGGCCTGTTTCGGGGCCGATTATGCCGAAACCCTGCGGCTATGGCGCGAGGCATTTGATCGAGCAGCGGCGCAGAGCCGCCTGCCGGCCGGATTTGATGACCGCTTCGTTGGGCTATGGCGGTTCTATCTGATGTATTGCGAAGCCGGATTCCGCGGCGGTGGGATCGATGTGCGGCAGGTGACGATTACCCGGCCACTTTGATTTGGCTCCTGCCCGGGCGCGGGGTCTGCCGTGCCATTGGGGGGTAGGGAAACACGGGGATTTGCGAACCGCGCGCCCGAGCAGGAGCTTCGGCCTGACCCGGTCGGTCAGATCAGTGGTCTGAACGGAGCGTCGGAGCGCCAGTGGGTCAGAATATTGTCGTGAACAATCGGCGAAAGCAGCTTGTCGAAGGCACAGCCGGTCAGGCTGTTGTCCCACCAGACCACTTCGGCCTGCAGCGCTTCGATACCCGGCAGGGTTAGCCAGCAGACGGTGCCGGGGTGAACCCGGTTGACCGCTGCCGCGCAGAAGCCGCTCAACGAAAGATCGTGGACCACGGTTTGGAAGCCGCGACCGCCCGATACCCGCATCATCGCGGGAATGGAGATTCGCGTGCGCGGCGCGCTGCGATCTTCCTGCGCGGCAGTGAAATAGGAATCCCTTTGGATCAGCAGGTTTTCGGCCATTGTAAGCGCCCCTTGTGTGACAGGCTTAGCGCGGGATTTTGCGGTCAGCTTTGCCAAATATGGAGCAGCGCGGTTGCGCGGGCTTTACGATGCTTGGTTAACCCGTTCGCGGTGCGGGCTGGCAAATTGTTCACCAAGCAAGGCAACCACACGCTGGGCAACCGCTTCGGGTGCCTTAACGCTTTTGGGGTCTTCGCCGGGATAAGCCTTGGCCCGCATCGCTGTTCGGGTGGCGCCAGGATCCACAATCGCAACGCGCAACTTGCTGATGTTGCGGGTTTCCTGAGCGTGGCAATCGATCAGCACCTCGGCCGCTGCCTTGCTCGCGGCATAGGCACCCCAGAAGGCCCGCGGCGCCGTGGCGACACTGGTGGTCAGGTAAACCAGCCGGGGATCGTCGCTGGCCTTGAGCAGCGGATCGAACCGCGCGAGCAAGGCCTGAGTGGCAAGCACGTTTACGGTCAGCGCTTTGGAAAATCCAACCTGGTCGATGTCCTTGGCCGCCATCAGCTCGGGCAGCACAGCGGCACAGTGGACCAGCACGTCCAGCTTTCGCCAGCGTTCCGCCACGGCATTGGCCAGCCGCGCTATCCCGTCGGCGTCGGCCAGATCAACCGGGGCGATCGTTGCCGAGCCGCCGGCCTCGAAAATCCGCTCCTCGACCGCTTCGAGCAGGCCCGTGTCACGCCCGGTCAGCACGACATGGGCTCCCGCCCGGGCCAGCGCTGCGGCAATGGCCGCACCGATCCCGCGGCTCGCGCCTGTGACGAGCGCGACCTGTCCGGCCAGGTCGGTCACGCGACTTCGCCGACCGTCAACGGCAATTGTCCGGTATCGGCTTCGCGCTCGGCAAGGTCGGTCAGGCTGGTCGGATAGTCGCCGGTGAAACAGGCATCGCAGTGCTGCGGGCAAGCGGCGTTGCGGCCTGTCTCACCCACTGCGCGATAGAGGCCGTCGATTGAAACGAAGCCCAGGCTGTCAGCGACGATGAACTTGGTCATCTCCTGGGTGTCCATCCGCGCGGCCAGCAGCTTGTGCCGCTCGGGCGTATCAACCCCGTAAAAGCAGGAATGGCTGGTCGGCGGGCTGGCGACCCGGAAGTGCACTTCCTTGGCCCCGGCATCGCGCATCATCTGCACAATCTTCATCGAGGTGGTGCCGCGCACGATCGAATCGTCGATCAGCACGATCCGCTTGCCGGCGACCAGCGCGCGGTTGGCATTGTGCTTGCGCTTGACATCGGCATGGCGGGCGCCGTCCGAAGGCTGGATGAATGTGCGCCCGACATAGTGCGAGCGGATGATGCCCAGCTCGAACGGGATCCCGCTCTGCTGGGCATAGCCAATCGCGGCGGGCACTCCGCTATCGGGCACTGGAATCACCAGATCGGCGTCGGCCGGGCATTCCTTGGCTAGCTCCATCCCGATCCGCTTGCGTACTTCATAAACCGACTGGCCGCCCATCACCGTATCCGGACGGCTGAAATAGACGTGTTCGAAAATGCAGGGGCGGGGGCTGGGCGATCCGAACGGGCGGTGGCTCGATACGCGGCCATCGGCGCGCACTTCGATCATTTCGCCGGGTTCGACTTCGCGGATCACATCGGCGCCGACTACGTCGAGCGCCACGCTTTCGCTGGCGAAGACGGTCGCGTCGCCGATCTTGCCCATTACCAGCGGGCGGATACCCAGCGGATCGCGGCAGGCGATCATCCGCTTGGGAGTCATGCAGATCAGCGAATAGGCGCCCTCGATCATCCGCAGTGCATCGACGAACCGGTCAAGCAGCTTGGGAAAACGGCTGGTCGCAATCAGATGGATGATCACCTCGGTATCGCTGCTCGACTGGAAGATCGAGCCGCGCTCCACCAGTTCGCGCTTCAGCGCCGTGGCGTTGGATATGTTGCCGTTGTGCGCCACTGAAAAGCCTCCGCGCGCCAGATCGGCGTAGAGCGGCTGAACGTTGCGCAGGCCTTGGCCGCCGGTGGTCGAATAGCGGACGTGGCCCGATGCCATTTCGCCTGGCAATTCCTCGAATTGGGAATTGGCCGAAAAGACCTGGGCTACATGGCCCAGACCGCGGCGGGCAAAGAATTCCTTGCCATCAAAGCTGACGATGCCGACCGCTTCCTGGCCGCGGTGCTGCAAAGCGTGGAGGCCAAGCGCGGTCATCGCCGAGGCTTCCTTGCTGCCAATCACGCCAAAAATGCCGCATTCCTCGCGCAGCTTGTCACCGTCTGCGTCAAGAAAGGGGTGGGTAAGGTTCATGGAGAATCGCCTGGCCCTTGGAAATGCCCTGATCCCGCGCCTTTGGCCCCGAATGGTCGCGAAGGCAAGGGCAGGGGTCAGCGCACTCAACAAGCATCTGATCTGCACACGAATTCGCTTGCCGTATCGGCAGGCCTGGCCTCATCTCGCCCGATCGGAAAAGGAGAGTTGCATGTCCCCCCGCTTACTTATCACCTTCGCTGCCATGGCAATGGCGGGCTCAGCACTGCCGGCGCTGGCCAAGCAGGCCGAACCTGAAGTTACCCTTCATATCGAAGCGGCGGCACAGGTCGAACCCGATCAAGTCTTTCTGCCGCTGACCATTCAGGGGAGCGGCAAGACTAAGGCCCAGGCTGAGGCCGATCTGGCAAAGCGCGACGGCGATTTCATCGCCAGACTGAAGGCCATGGGCATCGATCCTTCGAAGGCAAAGCCGTTTGACGATGGCGATGACACTGCCGTTGCCGCCAGCCCTGCGGGCGAGGCTGCCTGCGAGGCTGCGATGGCGGCGGCTGCAGCGGCAGATGGCCCCCGCAAGGGCCGCAAGGCAACGGCTGTAATCGGAAATCCGTGCGCGGATGAAGGGATTGAACTGGCGGCAAAGGGCTATCTTGTCGAGCTTAAGGATGGCGGCCAGGCAGAGCTGTTGCTGAGTGACTTTGCCGGCGACCGGTCATATTCGGTGCGCCGCAAGATCCGTTATGCGCAGAGCGATCCCACTGGCGCGCGCAAGAAGGCGCGCGATCAGGCTATTGCCAAAGCCCAGGCCGAGGCTGAGGCCTATGCTGGCTCCCTTGGCTTTCGGGTCGTTCGGATCGTCAAGGTCAGCAACGCGCGTCCGGGCGTCAGCCTGAACGAGGTGATCAGCTTCTTTGCAACGATCGAAGACCGCGGCTCGCGCATGCAACCAAGCTGGTTTGCCGCGGTGCTGACCGAGAACGTCGCGATCGACTTCGTGATCGCACCCAAGTAGGTCGGGCCGGACAGGGCGGCCTTGCCCAATTAGCAAGGCCCGCCTAAACCGCGCGGCAGTTTCCCCATCGCCCTTGCAATCGAGGCCCAGTGATCCTCTCTCCCTTCGAATGGACCATCGCCAAGCGCTATATGATGCCCGAGCGCAGCGAGGCGGTGATCGCGGTTGTGGCCGGGATCGGGGTGGGCGTTGTGACGCTCTCGGTCGCGATGCTGGTGATCGTGATGAGCGTGATGAACGGCTTTCGCGCCGAACTGTTTGACAAGATCGTCGGGCTCAATGGCCACGTCATCGTCCAGGGCTATGGCGGGCGGATCGACAACTGGCGAGCGGTGCTGGCCGATACCAAGGCCGCGCCCGGAGTAGTCAGCGCCTCGCCGCTCATCGAACAGCCGCTGCTGGCCACTTTCAACGGCCGGGTCGAAGCGATCTTCAACCGCGGGCAGACCCAGGAAGATATAGCCGAGCTGGCCCCCAAGGTGGTCTCCGGCAATATCGCCGCGCTCAAGCCCGACGCCGGCAAGGTCGCGGTCGGATCGCAACTGGCGATGAACCTGGGGCTGCGGGTGGGTGACAGCATCACTATCATCAATCCGCAGGGCCAATCGACCCCGTTCGGCACGGTGCCGCGTCAGGTAGCCTATGAAGTCGCGGCGATCTTCGAGATCGGGGTCTATGATCTCGACCAGCGCTTTGTGGTGATGCCGATGCAGGACGCGCAGACGCTGCTGATGCTGGGTGATGCGGTGGGGATGATCGAAGTCAAGGTCGACGATCCCGATCGCGCCGCGCAGATCGTCGAACCGGTCCGCACCAAATATGCTGGGCAGGTGGCCGTAGCCGACTGGAAAACGATCAACGCCACCTTGTTCGAAGCCTTGCAGGTTGAGCGTGTAGCGATGTTCTTTGCGCTGTCGATCATCGTGCTGGTCGCGGCCTTCAATATCCTCTCCAGCCTGATCATGCTGGTCCGTTCGAAAAGCCGCGACATCGCGATCCTGCGGACCATGGGGGCCAGTCGAAAATCAGTGCTCAAGATCTTCGTCGCCACCGGATCGGTGATAGGCCTGGCCGGAACGCTGGGGGGGCTGGCGCTGGGCTTTCTGGTGCTGTTCTTCCGCCAGCCGATCGTCCACTTCATCGAACTGGTCACCGGGCAGAGCCTGTGGGACCCGCAAATCCGGTTTCTGACCGAGTTGCCGAGCCGGACCGACCCGTTCGAAGTCGGCCTGATCTGCGTGATGGCCCTGGGCTTCAGCTTCCTGGCGACGCTTTATCCGGCCTGGCGCGCGGCCAGTACCGATCCCGTACAGGTGCTGCGCTATGAGTAATGCCGCCGTGATCGAACTGACCGACCTGACCCGCAGCTTTGAACAGGGCGGGGAACGGATCGACGTGCTGCGCGGGGTCAATCTGGCGGTCCAGCCGGGTGAGATCGTCGCGCTGCTTGGTCCGTCGGGCTCGGGCAAGTCGACCCTGCTGCAGGCTGTCGGCCTGCTGGAAGGCGGGTTCGGCGGCTCGATCCGGATCGGCGGGGTCGAAGCGGGCGGGCTCGGTTCCGATCAGCGGACCGAACTGCGCCGCAGCTTCGTCGGCTTCGTCTATCAGTTCCATCACCTGCTGCCCGATTTCACTGCGCTGGAAAATGTCGTCCTGCCGCAACTGGTGGCTGGCAAGGAGCGGGCCGAGGCCGAGGAGCGGGCGGGTGAATTGCTGACCGCGCTGGGCCTTGCCGAGCGGCTGGCCCATCGCCCCAGCCAGCTGTCCGGCGGAGAGCAGCAACGCGTCGCTGTGGCCCGCGCGCTGGCCAACCGCCCGGCGCTGGTTCTGGCTGACGAGCCAACCGGCAACCTGGACGAAAAGACCGCCGACAAGGTGCTGGCGCAGTTTCTCGAACTGGTTCGCACCACCGGCAGCGCCGCCTTGGTCGCGACGCACAACGAGCGGCTCGCGACCCGGATGGACCGCGTTGTGCGGCTGCACGAGGGCCGGCTCGGATAGTGTCGCTGCTCGCCGCGCTTGCGCTCGCCCAGGCCGCTTCGGGTGAGCTTCACCCGATCGGGACCGCCCCGTCACCAGCTGCACCCGCAGCGCCTGCGGAAAGCTGCTCGGGCGCAATCTATGCCGCGTTCGATTTCTGGCTGGGTGAATGGACCGTCTATGCCAAGCAGGGCGGCGCGTTGATTGGCAAGAGCCGGATCGAAAAGATTAACAACGGCTGCGCGGTCCGCGAAACCTGGTTGCCGCAACAGGGCCAGCCGGGCGGCAACCTCAATGCGCCGGACTTGATCACCGGGCGCTGGCACCAGTACTGGGTCGACAGTCAGGGCAACCGTGTCGACCTGGAAGGCGGGCTCTATCAGGGAGCGATGTTGCTCGCCGGGCCGTGGCGGCGGGTCAATGGATCAAGCCAGGATGCCCTGCTGAGGATCACCTATACCCGGCTTGATGCGGATTCGGTCCGTCAGCTTGCCGAGTTTTCCGAGGATGACGGGCTGACCTGGCAGGTCAGTTTCGATCACCTGTACCTGCGGGCCAAGCCAGCCGATTGACCAAGCGAAGCTGGCCCGGCCGTACCGGCGATGCTATGCGTGATCCACACGGAAGGGAGACTAGTCGGCAATGTTGGGATCGTTCCTGCTGCTGCTGGCGCAGAGCGCCGCAACGCCCACCCCTCAGGCCATTGTGCCACCGCCGCAAGCCTGCGCGACGCCGGGCCATGCCGGGTTCGATTTCTGGGTTGGCGAATGGGATGTTTATCCCAATACCGCCGATCCGGCGAAGGCGCCGCTTATTGCCCACAGCCGGATCGAAAAGCTCTATGCCGGCTGCGCGGTCCGCGAAAACTGGATGCCAGTCAAAGGAACGGGCGGGGGCAGCCTCAACACTTTCGAACCGGCAACAGGACGATGGCGGCAATTGTGGCTCGATAGTCAAGGCGGGCGGGTTGAATTCGAAGGCGGTGTCACAGGCGGCAAAATGGTGCTCACCGGATTCTGGCGCGGAGTCAACGGTCCTGGCAGGGACGCTTTGGTGCGAATGACCTATAGCGCGATCGATCAAAATACGGTGCGCCAGCACGGTATGTTATCGACCGATCAAGGGCTGACCTGGAGTGAAAGCTTCGACTTCATCTATCGCCGCGCAAAGTCGGTACGTTGACGCTCGGCCCGGTCAGGCTTAGCTGACCGTCAAACAGGTGGGGAGAACACCGATGACCACGATCGCCGATTTCACCGCCGACCTGCCGGGCGGTAAGACCCTCAATCTGGCCGAGAAGCAGGGCAAGGTCCTGTTGGTGGTCAACACTGCCAGCAAATGCGGCTTCACGCCGCAGTACGACGGGCTTGAAGAGCTGTGGAAGAAGTACGGGGACCAGGGCTTCGAAGTTCTCGCCTTTCCCTGTAATCAGTTTGGCGCACAGGAACCGGGCGATGCCGGTCAGATCGAGGAGTTCTGCAAGGTCAACTTCGGGCTCTCGTTCCCTCTGATGGCCAAGGTCGAGGTCAACGGACCGAACGAGCCGCCGCTCTATTCGTGGCTCAAGAGCGAGGCTCCGGGTCTGATGGGGACGAGGTCGGTGAAGTGGAACTTCACCAAGTTCCTGATCGATCGCAGCGGCAAAGTCGTGCGCCGCTATGCCCCGGCAGACAAGCCCGCGAGCATCGCCAAGGATATCGAAAAGCTGCTTTGAGCGTTAGGCTCCCGGCTGCGTTGGAGGCTCTTCTCCCGCCATTTTCAGCCGGCTTGTGAAAAGCCGCTTCGGCCCTTTGCGAATCCCCGAATAGCTGCCTAGGGTCCGGCCATGGCCTTCGAACCCTTCGTCCCGCTGCGCGTACTGTCGAGCTATTCGATGCTGGAAGGCGCGATCGATCCAAAGGCGATCGCCAAGCTGGCCAAGGATCGCGGTTTTCCGGCGATTGCGCTGGCCGATCGCAACGGGCTCTACGCGGCAATGTCGTTCGCCGGGGCGGCGCGCGATGCCGGAATTCAGCCGATCATCGGAACACTACTGGGCGTTCAGCGTGAGCTGGCCGGGCCGATCGATTGGCTTGCGCTCTATGCCCAGAATGAAACCGGCTGGAACAACCTGTGCCACCTGGTCAGCCGCGCGCACCTTGATCGCCCGCTCGAACTCGAACCGCATGTGACCTTCGCCGATCTTGATAACCATTCCGACGGGTTGGTCTGCCTGACCGCGGCCAATGAAGGCGCGCTGGTGCGCCTGCTGGCGGAAGCGCGGAGCGAAGCTGCGGAGGAATATTGCGAACGGCTCCAGGCGTTGTTTCCGGACCGGCTTTATATCGAGATTGCCCGGCGCGACGATCCGCTGGAAGAGGCTGCGGAAGACGCGCTAATCGAACTCGCCTATGCCCGCGATCTGCCGCTGGTGGCGAGCAATCCGGCATCTTACGGCGAGCCCAACTTCTACGCCGCGCACGATGCCATGCTTTGCATCGCCAATTCGACCCATGTCGACGCGGCCGAGCGCCCGCGCTCCAACCCGCAGTGGTGGGTGAAAAGCTGGCCGATGATGCGCGAGCTGTTCGAGGATCTGCCCGAAGCGACCGCCAATACTCTGGTCGTCGCCCAGCGCTGCGCCTTTGCTCCACCCAAGCGCAAGCCGCTGTTGCCCAGTCTGGCCGGCGATGCCTCAGGCGAAGCGCAGATGCTGATCGACGATGCCCGTGCCGGCCTGGAAAAGCGGCTGGAACCTTATGGCGAGCAGCCGGAAGAAGAGCGCAAGGCCTATTTCGACCGGCTCGATTTCGAGACCGGCGTGATCAACAAGATGGGCTTTGCCGGCTACTTCCTGATCGTCGCCGACTTCATCAAATGGGCGAAGGACAACGACATTCCAGTGGGCCCGGGGCGCGGTTCGGGCGCAGGTTCGGTGGTCGCCTGGGCGCTGACCATCACCGATCTCGATCCGATCCGGCTGGGCCTTCTGTTCGAACGCTTCCTGAACCCGGAACGCGTGTCGATGCCGGACTTCGATATCGACTTCTGCGAAACCCGGCGCGGCG
>CAZOSI010000008.1:14848-34999 GCA_964582485.1 uncultured Novosphingobium sp. | reverse complement strand
TTCCAGCTCTACATGCTCAAGGATCGCGGCGTGGTGCAGGATATCCTGTCGCGCGCCTGGGATCAGGGCGTGCGCACCCTGGCCTTCACCATCGACCTTGCCGTGCTCGGCACCCGCTACCGCGACATCCGCAACGGCATGGCCGGCGGCCTTGGTCCCTGGGGCAAGCTGCGCGCGGGGCCGATCGATTATGCCCTGCACCCCAGCTGGGTGCTCGATGTCGGCCTGCGCGGACGCCCCCACGGCCTTGGCACCGTGGCCAAATATGTGGCCGGAACGGGATCAGGGAATATCGCCAATTTCATGCAGTGGATGGCCGGGCAGTTCGATCCCTCGGTGACCTGGAAGGACATCGAATGGCTGCGCGGCGTGTGGAAGGGCAATCTGGTCCTCAAGGGCATTCTCGATGTCGAGGATGCCAGGCAGGCGGTGGCAATCGGGGCTGACGGAATGGTCGTTTCCAATCATGGCGGCCGCCAGCTGGATGGCGTCGCCTCAACCGCGTCGATGCTCCCCCACATCGCCGATGCTGTGGGCGACCAGACCACGCTGCTGGTCGACGGCGGCATCCGCACCGGCCAGGACCTGGTCCGCGCGCTGGCGCTAGGTGCCAAGGCCGCGCTGATCGGCCGCCCCTGGGCGCTTGCGCTGGGTGCTGGCGGCGAGGCGGCGCTGACGCGCTACCTTGGCCTGATGAAGCAGGACATGCGCACCGCGCTGGGGCTTTCGGGCGCGATCAACGCGCGGGATGTGGGGCGCGGGGTTTTGCTATAGAACAGACCCTCCCTGTTGCGAAACAATGGGGAGGTGGCAGCCAGCAGGGCTGACGGAGGGGCCCAGCTACCTCCCCGCAAACACCGCCGGGCGCTTCTCCAGGAACGACTTCACCCCTTCGGCAAAGTCATCGCTTGCGAACAGCGGGAGCAGTTGGAGGTACACATGCTGGACGTGCGTATCGAAGCTTTCCTCCAGCCCCATCCGCATCATCCGCTTGCTGGCGCGGACCGCGAGCGGGGCGTTGGCGGCGATTTCCAGCGCCATGGCGCGGGCTGCACTGGCCACTTCGTCGGCCGGGACGACCTTGTTGGCCAGCCCTTCGGCCAGGCACTCCGCCGCGCTGAGCGTGCGCCCGGTGAAGATGATCTCGGCCGCCTTGGCCCAGCCGAGCATGCGCGGCAGGAACCAGGTTCCTCCGCTTTCCGGCACCACCCCGCGCTTGACGAAAGCCGCGGCCAGCTTGGCATTGTCGGCCATGATCCGGATGTCACAGCCGAGCGCTAGGTCCATGCCATAGCCCGCCGCCGAGCCGTTAAGCGCACAGATCACCGGCTTGTCCATCGCGAACAGCACCGTGGGGGGCGTGTTGCGCAGGTCGATCGTTTCGGGCGCGCGGCGGTCCTTGCCGCCAATCCCGGTGCCGCTGGAGGCCTCATTGAGATCGAGCCCGGCGCAGAACGCGCGACCGGTGCCGGTCAGCACCACCACCCGCACATCGCGGTCCTCGTTCGCGCGGACCAGCGTGCGGGTCAGTTCATCGAGCATCGGACCCGAGATGGTGTTCATCCGCTCAGGTCGATTGAGGGTGATCGTGGCGACGTGATCCGCCACTTCGTATGTCATATCGCTCATGCCAGAACCTTTCCGGGGTTGAGCAAGCCCTTGGGATCAAGCGCCGCCTTCAGTGTCTTCATCAGCGCGATCTCGTCGGCCGAGCGGCTGATCGCCAGCCAGTCGCGCTTGTCGATGCCGATGCCGTGCTCGGCCGAAACCGATCCGCCCAGCGCCTGCAAAGGGCTATAAACCAGCTCCTCGATCCGGTGCTTGGTTGCTTCGGTAAACGGCTGTGCACCCATCAGAATGTGCAGGTTGCCATCGCCGATGTGGCCAAACACCACCAGCTTCAGCGTCTCGCCAAACTCGACCTCGGCCGCCTTGGTCAGATCGGCGACATAGCTGTCCATCGCGCGAATTGGCAGGCTGATGTCGAAGGTTACGCTGGGCATGGTGAACATCATCAGCCCGGGAATGTCGTCGCGGATCGCCCAGATCTGGTCGGCCTGGGCCTGACTGGAGGCGATCACCGCATCGGCGACCAGGTCGTTTTCGATCAGCCCCGCCAGCACGGTCTCGAACCGCGCCGGATCAGCTTCGGGATCGGTGCCGCTCATCTCGGTGATGACATAGCAGCCGTGGCCGCCGGGCAGCGGCGGGGTGTGGCGGCCTGAGGCGATCATCGGTTCGTAGAAGCTGGCCCACATCACCTCGAACGCGGTCAGGCCCGGGCCGAGCTGGCGCCCGACTTCGACAAACAAACGCTGCACCGCGGCGAAATCGGCGCAGGCCAGCATCGCGGCCTGGGTGGTGAGCGGCGCGGGCTGCAATTTCAGCACCGCGCGAGTGACGATCCCCAGTGTCCCTTCGCTGCCGATAAACAGCTGCTTGAGGTCATAGGCGGCGTTGTTTTTCAGCAGCACGTTCATGCTTGAAATCACCGTGCCATCGGCCAGCACCGCCTCAAGCCCCAGCACGTTGTCGCGCATCATGCCATAGCGGACCACCGAATTGCCGCCCGCGTTGGTGGAGATGCCGCCGCCAATCGTAGCGCTGCCGCGCGCACCCCAATCGACCGCGAACTTGAGGCCGTGCTCTTCGGCCGCTTCCTGCGCGAGCTGAACCACGCAGCCGGCCTCGACCACCATGGTCCGCCCGACTGGATCGATTTCGCCAATCGCGCGCATCCGTTCGAGCGAGACCTGGATGTCGGCGGGTGTGCAGACCTGCCCTTGGACCAGCCCGGTGTTGCCGCCCGCAGCGACCATTGTCTGCCCGGCGGCATGACACAGCTTCATGATCTCAGAGAGCTCGGCGGTGCTGGCGGGGCGAACGATCGCCTGGGCCTGGCAGCGCGTGAAACCCATGAAGTCCGCCGCGCGCTCTTGCACGTCGGTGCCGGTGATCAGCCCCTGCGGGCCGACGATCTGGGCGATCTGGTTGAGCAGGTCGGACATTGCACTCCCCCGAAACAAGAGGCCCCGACCGTATCAGCTACGGCCGGGGCGAAAAGCGCAAAGTGCGATGAATCAATCCAGCCGTTCGATCACGATCGCCGGGGCCATGCCGCCCGCGGCGCACATGGTGATCAGGCCGTACTTGCCGCCGGTCCGCTCCAGTTCATCCAGCGCGGTGCCGATCAGCATCGAGCCGGTCGCGCCGATCGGGTGGCCCAGCGCCATCGCGCCGCCGTTGGGATTGACCTTGGTCCGGTCGAGATCGAGGTCGCGGATGAACTTTTCAGCGACCACCGCGAAAGCCTCGTTGATTTCGAACACGTCGATATCTTCAACCTTCAGCCCGGCTTTCGCCAGGACCTTCTTCGCCGCCGGGACCGGAGCGTTGAGCATCAGCGTGGGATCATCGCCGCAGTTGACATAGGCTACGATCTTGCCGCGCGGCTTGAGGCCGTGTTTGTCGGCATAGGCCTTGCTGGTGATCAGCACCGCAGCCGCGCCATCGACCACGCCCGAGCTGTTGCCGGCATGGTGCACGCCCTTCCATTCAAGGTCGGGATAGCGGCGCTGGATCTGCTTGCGGAAAGTGGTCCCGCCCAGATCGAAATCGGCGATCCCGTCAAAGCTGGCCTTGAGGCCCGCCAGCCCTTCGGCGGTGGTTTCGGGACGCGGGAATTCCTCGTGATCGAGCGCGACCGTGCCGTCTTCGTTGTAAACGGTGACCAGCGACTTGTCGAAACGGCCTTCCTTGGTCGCGCGGGCGGCGCGTTCCTGACTGACCAGCGCCAGCGCGTCGAGCGCCTCACGCGGGATCCCTTCCATCGCCGCGATCGCATCGCCGCAGACGCCCTGGTGGCTCTGCGGGTGCATCGCGTCGAGCGCGGGGTTGCCCGAACCCATGCCCAGCGGGCGGATCCCGGCGTTGGCCTCTTCGGCGCCGACTTGCGCGGTGTAGCTCATCATTTCGGCGCCGCCGGCGATCACGCAGTCTTCCATGCCCGACATGACTGCCGCGGTGGCGAGGTTGACCGAGGTGATCCCGCCGCCGCAGAACCGGTCAAGCGTCATGCCCGAAGCGCTGGTATCATAACCGGCAGCCAGTGCCGCCATCCGGCCCAGATCGCCGCCCTGCTTGCCCTTTTGGGTGGAGGTCGACCAGATCACGTCGTCGACAGTGCTGGTGTCGAGGTTGTTGCGCTCCTTGATCGCCTTGAGCACGGTCGCGGCGAGGTGCTGCGGGTGAAGGTGCGAAAGCGCGCCCTTGCCGGGCTTGCCCACCCCGCGCGGGGTGCGGACGGCATCGATGATATAGGCTTCGGCCATTGGTTTTCTCCTCTTAAGCCAGCATGCCGGCAAGGCGCTGGCGGATGATGCTTTCGGCGTCGGACACGATCCGGCTGACCAGTTCCTGGCAGGTCGGGATGTCGTGGATCAGGCCCTGGATCATGCCGGCCGACCACACTCCGTGGTTGGTATCGCCGGTCTGCAGGCCTTCACGCCCGCGCACGCCCTTGACCAGGTCGGCGACGGCGGCGAAGTCCTTGCCTTCGCGCTCGGCAGCGACGACGGCCTGGCTGATCTCGTTCTTGGCGACGCGGGCGGTATTGCGGAAAGTGCGGAAGATCAGGTCGGTTGAGCGTTCGTCGTTCGCTACCATCGCGTCCTTGAAGGCCTGGTGGATCGGGGCTTCGACCGTGGCCGTGAACCGCGTGCCCATGTTGATCCCGTCGGCGCCCAGCGCCAGAGCGGCAGCGAGGCCGCGGCCATCGCCGAACCCGCCCGAGGCGAGCAGCGGGATCTTGACCTTGTCAGCCGCAGCCGGGATCAGGATCAGCCCCGGGATATCGTCTTCACCGGGGTGCCCGGCGCATTCGAACCCGTCGATCGAGATCACGTCGACCCCGGCCTTTTCGGCCGAGAGCGCGTGGCGCACCGCTGTGCACTTGTGCAGGATCTTGATGCCGTGCGGCTTCATCATCTCCCACAGCTCGCGCACCGCCGGGGTCCCGGCAGTCTCGACGATCTTGACGCCGCTATCGATGATCGCCTGGGTATAGGCCTTGTAATCGGGCGGGTTGATCGTGGGAAACACGGTCATGTTCACGCCGAACGGCTTGGCTGTCATCCCCCGGCAGCGCTCGATCTCGGCCGCGAGCGCTTCTGCGCTGGGCTGGGTCAGCCCGGTCAGGATGCCAAGGCCCCCGGCGTTGGAAACAGCGCTGGCCATTTCCGCCACGCCAACCCACTGCATCCCGCCCTGGACGATCGGATGCTCGATCCCCAGCAGTTCGGTAATTCGGGTCTTGATTGCCATCTGGCACTCTCCTTGGCTCGTCTTGCGAGTCGGTTTAACCGTTCAGTTAAATTTGGCAATCGCGCATGAGCAGAACCGCTGGCGATTCGCAAGTCTTGCTTATCATAAGCTTATCTATTATATCCATGGCATGTTGAGTCTGCCCTACCTGCTGTCCGATAGCGCCCGGCTGCTGCGTCGAGCTTTCGATGCGCGGGTGCGGGAGCTGGGGATGACCAGCCCTCAAGCCCGCTTGCTACTGATCCTCCACGTTACCGAAGGCGAAAATCAGGGCTATTATGCCGAACGACTGGAAGTCGAGCCGATCTCACTGACCCGGATGATTGACCGGATGGAGGACGCCGGCCTGATCGAACGACGCCGCGATCCCGCCGACCGCCGGGCTTGGCGCCTGTTCCTGACCCAGCGCAGCCACGCGGTGATCGATCAGGTTCGGGAAGGCCTGGCCGGGCTGGAAGAAGAAATGCTGGCGGGCCTGTCCGCCGCCGAGCGCGCGGCGCTTGGCACCATGCTGGAGACAATTCGCGTGAACTTTTCATCGAACCGAACGGTGGCGGAGACAGTCCATGGCTGAAGCCGATCCCAAGCTGACCGCCGCCACCGCCGAACCGGAAGCGGAAGCCCCCACCCCGCCCAAGCCGAAGCGAAATTGGGGCCGGTTGATGCTGATGCTGTCGCTGCCGCTCGCCCTGCTGATCGGCGGGGTGATCTATTGGCGCAGCCTGCAGGGCCAGGTCAGCACCGACAATGCCTATGTCCACCTAGACAAGGTTTCGGTCAGCGCACTGGTTGGCGGGCAGATCACCGATGTGATGGTTAGGGAAAACCAGCACGTCAAGGCTGGTGACCTGCTGTTCCGGATCGATCCGGAACCGTTCCAGCTGCAGCTTTCACAGGCCGATGCAGCAATCGCATCGGCCCAGGCCAACCAGATCGCCGCCGCCAATTCCAGCGCGCTATCAGGGGCCGATATCTCGGCGGCGGAGCAGAACATTGCCTTCGCCCGCTCCACCCTCGCCCGGCAGGAAGCCCTGTGGAAGAAGGGGTTTACCACCAAGGCCGATTACGAAGCCGCCCAGCACGGGGTTACGATTGCTGAGGAACAGCTCAAGCTGGCCCGGGCGAAGCGCGACGAAGCCGCCGCCAAGCTTGCATCGGGCCGTCAACTTCCCGGCATCTATCCGCAAGTCGCCGCCGCCACCGCGCAGCGGCGCGTCGCCGAACTCAGCCTGCGGCGAACCGAAGTGCGCGCGCCGGTATCGGGCATGATCAGCCAGGCTGGCCGCCTGCAACCCGGACAGGACATCATCACCGGGGTCCCGGTGCTTACTCTGGTTGCCGATGGCACGGCCTATGTCGAAGCCAACTTCAAGGAAACCGACCTGGCCGAGATGCAGATTGGGCAGCTGGCAGAGGTGCGGTTTGACGCCTATCCCGGTGTGGTCCTGAAGGGCCGTGTAGCCTCGATCGGCGCAGGGACCGGCAGCGAATTTTCAGTGCTGCCAGCCCAGAACGCCACAGGCAACTGGGTCAAGGTAACGCAGCGCGTACCGGTGCGGATCGTGCTCGACGAGCCCAGCCCGCGGCCACTGATCTCGGGCCTTTCAACCAAGGTCACGGTCTTCACCGACGGCCGCAAGCGCTAAGCCGCGGCCATGGCCAGCGCCGCCGCCCGCCCTGCCGGCAAGTCTCCTTCTACTGCCGGGCCGAACGCAATTATGCCCGAAGACGACATCCCGCATCTGCCGGTCGATAATCCGCTGCTCCTGACCTTCGGCATCATGACTGCATCGCTGATTCAAGTGCTGGACACGACAATCGCCAATGTCGCGATCCCGCATATGCAATCGAGCCTGGGATCAACGCCGGACGAAATCAGCTGGGTTCTGACCAGTTATATCGTCGCAGTTGCGGTGTTCATGCCGATCACCGGCTGGCTGGCTGACAGGATCGGTTCGCGGCGTTTGTTCATCGGTTCCGTGGCCGGATTTGTCATTTCGTCAATGCTCTGCGGCATGGCCCAGAATGTTACCGAAATGGTGATTTTCCGGGCATTGCAAGGCGCAACCGGAGCCTTCATCGCCCCGCTTGCTCAGGCCGCGATGATCGATACCAACAAGCCCAGCCGTCAACCGCAGATGATGGCCCTATGGGGTATCGGCATCATGATCGGGCCAATTCTGGGCCCCTTCCTCGGCGGTTGGCTGACCGAGAACTGGAACTGGCGCTGGGTGTTTTACGTCAACGTGCCACTGGGGGCGTTTTCGCTGGCAATCATGTTTGCTGCCCTGCCCTCGCGCGAGATCCTGAAGCGCCGGTTCGACATGGCCGGCTTCGCCCTGGTCGGAACGATGCTGGTTTCGATCCAATTACTGCTCGATCGCGGCAACCATGTTGACTGGTTCGATTCCGCCGAGAGCTGGATCTATGCTTTCCTTTTCCTCTCGAGCGCGTGGATGGCACTGATTCACTTCACGACAGCACGCAACACCCTGTTCGATCGCGAACTGTTCGCCAATCCCAACTTCGTGTTCGGGATAGCATTCAGCCTGGCGATGGGGGTGGTGATGTTCGCCACTATCGCCCTGCTACCGCCGATGCTGCAGCGGCTGTTTGGCTATGGCGTCATAGATACTGGCGAAGCGTTGATGCCGCGCGGCGTCGGGACCCTGCTAACCATGCAATTGTCGGGTATGCTGGTCCGGCGAGGTTTCGATCCGCGCGTTATGATTGCCCTGGGCTTCTCGATTGCAGCCTGGTCGCTGTGGGCCATGTCGCGCTGGTCGCTCGAAACCGATTTCGAACAGATCGTAATCTGGGGCTTTGTCCAAGGGCTGGGCATGGGGCTGATTTTCATTCCGCTTAATGCCAGCTCTTTTGCCACGCTACCGGCGCACTTGCGGACGGAAGCGTCGAGCCTGCTGAACCTCTCGCGCTCGGTCGGCTCGTCGATCGGCATTTCAATCGTGATCACCATGTTCGCCCGTAACATGCAAACCTCTCACGCAGACCTTGCCGGCCACGTCACCGGCTCACTGAGCGGCGTGATCGACTTTGCAACGGTCGACCGGTTTCAGCGGCTGGGTGAAGCAGCCCTGCTGGCGCTGGACGGTGAGGTGAACCGCCAGGCAGCGATGATCGCTTATATCAACGATTTTTACCTGATGATGTGGATGACCATGGCCGTGATCCCCTTGACCTTCGTAATGCGCCGCCCGGTTTTGAACCAGCCAGGCCCGCCTGGTTCTGACCGCGCCGAGACCGACTAGGTGCCGTTTACCGCAGCTTCGATCAGCGCAGGGACGGCAGGGTCCTCGATCGTTGGAGGGGTCGTCCAGTCTTCACGATTGACGATCTTGCGCAGCAGGTTGCGCAGGATCTTGCCCGATCGGGTCTTGGGCAGGCCCGGCACGATATAGGCAGTCTTGAGCGCGGCGACTGCGCCGAGTTCGTGCCGCACCGCCGCGATTACCGCAGCATGCAGCGCCCCGGTATCATTGACCCCGGCCCGCGCGACCACGAAAGCGACCGGGATCATCCCCTTGATCGCATCGTCCGCCCCGATCACCGCGCATTCGGCGACGCCGTGGGTCGCGGCGACGATCTGCTCCATCTGTCCGGTCGAAAGGCGGTGCCCGGCGACGTTGATAATGTCGTCGGTGCGGCCCATGATGTTGAGGAAGCCCTCGTCATCGAAATGCCCGGCATCACCGGTTTCGTACCAGCCGGGGAAAGTGGCGAAGTTTTTCGCGAATCCGGCCGGGTTGTTCCACAGTGTTCGGAACGCGCCGGGGGCGAGCGGCTCGCGGATCGCCACCGCCCCGCTCTGTCCCGGCGGGACCGGCTGGCCATCCTCGCTCAGGATCGCGAACTCATAGCCCGGCACCGGAAAGCCGGCACTGCCGCGTTTGCGCCGAAGGTCGTCCAGTCCGTAGCAGCTGGCGATGGCCGGCCAGCCAAGCTCGGTCTGCCACCAGTGGTCAATCACCGGCAGGCCGCTGTGCTCTTCCAGCCAGGCGATCGTATCGGGATCGGCGCGTTCGCCGGCCAGGAAGATCACCCGGCAGTCTCCGGTGCCGATTTCCTTGAGGAATCTTGCCTCGGGATCTTCCTTGCGCACCGCCCGGATTGCGGTGGGCGCGGTGAAGAAGCTTTTCACGCCGTGACGGTTCATGACGCGCCAGAAGGTGCCGGGATCGGGGGTGCCGACCGGTTTGCCCTCGAACAGCACCGAGGTCGCGCCCGCAATCAGCGGGCCATAGACGATGTAGCTGTGGCCAGTGACCCAGCCGACGTCGCTGGCTGCCCAGAACGGATCGCCCGCGCCAATCCCATAGATGTTGGCCATTGACCAGGCGAGCGCCACGGCGTGTCCGCCATTCTCACGCACCACGCCTTTGGGAGTGCCGGTCGTTCCCGACGTGTAGAGGATATAGAGTGGATCGTCCGAGGCCAGCTCGGCGCAGGGCGGAATGGGATCGGCCGCAGTCGCGGCGCGCAGCTCCATCCAGTCGCGCTCACCCGGTGCCAGCTCGGCGGGCAGGCGCTCACGCTGGAACACCACCACGTCGCCCACCTTGTGCGCGGCAAGTTCCAGCGCCTCGTCGACCATCGGCTTGTAGGCTATGGTCCGCGCGCCTTCGATCCCGCAGCTGGCGGTCAGCAGCACCTTGGGCGTGGCATCGTCGATCCGCTTGGCCAGTTCGAGCGGAGCGAAGCCGCCGAACACCACCGAATGGATCGCCCCCAGCCGGGCGCAGGCCAGCATGGCGAAGACGGTTTCCGGGATCATCGGCATATAGACGATCACCCGGTCGCCCTTGCCTACGCCCAGGCTGGCCAGCATCGCCGCGACCCGGCCGACTTCCGCGTGCAGTTCGGAATAGGTGAAACGCCGGACCGTATCGGTCACCGGGCTGTCATAGGCGAGCGCGACCTGGTCCCCCCGCCCGGCGCCAACATGCCGGTCGATGCAGTTGTAAGCGGTGTTGAGCGTACCACCCGGAAACCAGCCGCGCTGCTCGTCATAAGCCTTTACCGGTGCCGTGACCCAGTCGATCGCTTCGGCCGCGCGCAGCCAGAACCCTTCGCGGTCCGCGATGCTTTCGCGCCAGGCGGCTTGATAAGCTTCGCTCATTGATCGACGTCTCGCTTGAAAGTTTCTGGCAGGGACCGCAAGATCGAGCCGGTGATGACCAGCTTTTCGCTCTGGGTCGCCGCATGGTGCCTGGGCAGTACGCTTGGCTCGCTCAATAACTGTCTCCCCGCTTCGGTTCGCTTACCTCTGGCCCTGCCGCTTGAAGAATGAACTTGAAGCAGCGGCGGCACTTGCGCCAAGGCAGGCTAGACAATCGAGAGGAGTGCGACAATGGATGAAGCGATCTATCCGGTGCCGTCCGAATGGGCTGATGCTGCGCTGATCGACAATGCGCGCTACCTCGAAATGTACCAGCGTTCGATCGACGATCCTGAAGCCTTCTGGCGCGTCGAGGCGCAGCGGATTGACTGGATCAAGCCGTTCACGACGGTCAAGCAGACCAGCTTTCACGAGGCCGATTTCGGGATCAAGTGGTTCGCCGATGGCACATTGAACCTGTGCGCCAATGCGCTGGACCGGCACCTGGCCGAACGCGGAAGCCAGATTGCGATCATCTGGGAACCGGACGATCCAGCCGACGCCGGCCGCAAGATCACTTATGCCGAGCTCCACGCCGACGTCTGCCGCTTCGCCAACCTGCTCAAGGCCAAGGGCGTGCAAAAGGGCGACCGGGTCACGATCTATTTGCCGATGGTGCCCGAAGCGGCCGTCGCGATGCTGGCCTGCGCGCGGATCGGCGCAATTCATTCGATCGTCTTCGCCGGGTTCAGCCCCGAGGCGCTGGCCGGCCGCATCCTGGACTGTGACAGCCGGATTATTCTGACCTCCGACGAAGGCCTTCGCGGCGGTAAGAAAGTGCCGCTAAAGGCCAATGTCGATGATGCTTTGGCGCATTGCCCTGATGTTGAGACCGTGATTGTCCTGCGACGCACCGGTGCGAATGTCGCGATGATGCCTGGCCGCGATATCGACTGGGCCGATGCCTCCATCCAATTGGCGAATTGTCCGGCAGAGGAAATGAGCGCGGAAGATCCGCTGTTTATCCTCTATACTTCAGGCAGCACCGGAAAACCCAAGGGCGTGCTTCACAGTACCGGAGGCTACTGCGTCTGGGCCTCGATCACGCACCAGTATGTGTTCGATTACCGTCCCGGGCAGATCTATTGGTGCGCCGCTGACATCGGCTGGGTCACCGGCCATTCCTATGTCGTCTACGGCCCGCTGATGAACGGCGCGACCACGGTTATGTTCGAAGGCGTGCCCAACTTCCCCGATCCCAGCCGCTTCTGGCAGGTGGTCGACAAGCATCAGGTCGAGATTTTCTATGGCGCCCCCACCGCGCTGCGCGCGCTAATGCGCGAGGGCGATGAATGGGTAACCAGGACCAGCCGCAAGAGCCTGCGCCTGCTCGGCTCGGTTGGCGAACCGATCAATCCAGAGGCGTGGGAATGGTATCACAAGGTGGTCGGCGATCGCCGCTGCCCGATCGTCGATACCTGGTGGCAGACCGAGACCGGCGGGGTGATGATTTCCCCCCTGCCCGGCGCGACCGCGCTCAAACCCGGCTCGGCCACCCGGCCCTTCTTTGGCGTGAAGCCAATGCTGGTCGACAACGAAGGGGTTGAGATCGAGGGACCGGGCGATGGCTGTCTGGTGCTGACCGACAGCTGGCCCGGCCAGATGCGGACTGTCTGGGGCGATCATGAACGCTTCTTCCAGACCTATTTCAGCACCTTCAAGGGGCTGTACTTCACCGGCGACGGCTGCCGCCGCGACGCCGACGGCTACTACTGGATCACCGGCCGCATCGATGACGTGATCAACGTGTCGGGCCACCGCATGGGCACGGCCGAAATCGAATCCGCTCTGGTTGCCCATGCCAAGGTGGCCGAAGCCGCGGTGGTCGGCATGCCGCACGAGATCAAAGGCCAGGGCATCTATGCCTTCGTCACCACCAACGCCAATGTCGAACCCGATGAGGCACTGCGCAAAGAACTGATCCAATGGGTCCGCCGCGAGATCGGCCCGATCGCCACCCCCGACGTAATTCAGTTCGCCCCCGGCTTGCCCAAGACGCGCAGCGGCAAGATCATGCGTCGGATCCTGCGCAAAATCGGCGAGAACGACGTTTCGAACCTCGGCGACACCTCGACCCTGGCCGACCCCTCGGTGGTCGACCACCTGCTTGCCAACCGGCCCGCCGCCTGACCTGGCCGGTCGGCGAGCAGGTGATTCACATTTCCCGGCCACCGCTCTGGGCTGTAGTGACAATTGAGGTGATTCCCGTTTTAGAGCGCCATGAGCGAACGGGTGCCGGCAGCGTGATCGCCAAGGGAAGCCGATGGCGCAAGCTACTTCAGGGTTCCAGAGAACTTGTAGCCCGGCGGATAGAGACCCCCTTCAACAACCGCGCCGGTTTCGGCCACATAGAGAGTTGAGCTCAAAACAACGCCGCTCCAGGTGTCTCCGCGTTTGCTTCCGGCCTTGGTGACCTTGAACTGGATATAGCCAACGAACCGCAACACACTGCCGTCCCCAACGGTAAACTTGGTATAGTTGTAGAGACCGATTTCGTCGCCCACTTTGGCCGTTCCGATCTCACCCGAAACCATGCTTTGGCCGGCATTGAGTCCGTCCCATTTATCGTAGTTCGCCAAGGCTTCCAGCAGCATCTTGATGGTGCGTTGTTTGGCATCGTCTTCGGCGATCTCATCCGGGGTCTTGGTCGAGGTGTGGCTGCCCCCCCCGGCCTTATCGGCCGACGCATGGTCCTGAACCTCGTGCTCACCCGCAGCCGGCTCGGGCGCAGCGTCGGGCGCGGTCTTGTCGGCATCGCCGAGTTGGCCTTGCGCCTGCGATGTCCGGACCGCCTTCACCGCAGCGCGCAGCGATTCCATAACCTCGAAAACGTTCTGATCGGTGATCGGCTTGGTATTGGCGATCAGTTTGTCGCGTTCTTCGGCGGTAAGATCGGGCGGCAACGAGCCCAGGAAATCGCCGACCAGCGCATCGTCGATAGTCAGTCCCTTGCCCGGCCCGGTCGCCGCATCGAAGACGGCGCGGACATTTGGCGGCGCGGCAGCCAGGGACCCCTGCATCGCCGGAGACAGCCCGGGGTACTTTTTGACAACTGTTTCGGCTTCGCCGGCCAAGTCCCCGCCGCTGACGGAGCCGGCACCTGAACCAGTGGGGGCATTGGTCGTAGCAGGCGCGCCGGAACTCGCTGTGCCCGGCGCACCGGCCGCACTGGGATCGGTTCCATTCGCGCCGGACTTGCTCCCGTCGGAGGCCTTCACGGCAGGATCGACAGCCGCCGGGCTGGGCGAGGTAGAACCAGGAGTGCCCGGACTGGTGGCGCCGCCGGGCGTCCCAGTGGCATTACCGGCGGTTCCGGCCGGAGCTGGCGGCTTCCCTTGGTTGGCGACCGCCGCATCGATCGCCGCGCGCAGCTCTTCCCGCGTTTTGGGTGAGGTCCCCGATGTGCTTCCATTGGAGGCTTGCCGCAGAATTTCCAGCTCCTCTGCGGTGAACTCCCCCGGGTTGTCGCGGATCAATTCCATGATCCGCTTGGCAGCCTCTTCCTGGAACGGCCCCGCATCTCCCGATGCCGCTGCCTGTTCCGCGAGTTTTCGCAACACAGGATCGCTCTCGATCAATGCCTTCATTTCATCCGACGGCGGATTGCCGCTGCGCGTCATCGAATCGTAAAGTGCCTCGAGCGGGCTTGGACCAAATCCAACCTTGGCTTCGGCGCGGCCACTGGACACCAGAAATATCGCGGCCGCAGCAGCCGCGACGCCGACCGCTTTGGAAGCGGCCTGTCCGACGAGTTTTGCACCGCCTTGCTTTGCAAGGGCTTTCGCGGCGCGTCGTTCGGCAAGATTGACGACATTCTTGCGCGCCTGCTTCTCGGCTTCGAGTTGGGCCGCGCGGACAATCGAGCGTTCGAGGGCCTCTTTCGCAAGCCGTTCTGCAGCCAGCTTCTGCGCGCGGCGCCGAGCAGCCGCGATGGCTATGGCTGTCGTCGCGACACCAGTGCCGACCACGATCGGAATCCGCGACGGTATTTCTTCCTCTGGCACGTCTTCATCCCCGGTTTGGCCGCTGGACACAGGGCTGGGCAAGGGTTGCGCGAGCGGCTGGCCAAGCGGCTGCTCCTGTGGCTTGGCGACCGGCTGTTCTCGCTGCTGCTCCTTCTTCTTTTCCTCTTTCTCTTCGCACGGTGAATCGCTGCATTTGTAGGAAACCCCGCCTTTTCCGTTGACCTGGTACCACATCTGCCGCTTCTTCAGGCCCGGCTTGTTTTTTCGGGTCTTGCAAGGCCACAGCACTGGCCATCCGGCCTTGTATGAAGTGCCCGGATCACCGCCATCGAAGAGCGACACGGAAAACCCGGTAAAGGCTGAGGTAAAGGTGGTGTCGAGCCGGTTCTGAAGGCCGTTGTAGAGGGTCCAGGCGTCCTTGGTTTGCGGATCATTCAAGTCGATTCCGGCCGACTTGAGGATCAGGATATCGCCTGCCTTGGGCTTTTTCTGAGCACTGGGAATCCGGAATCCACCCTGCTTTGCCAGTCCTGCAGAAATCGACAGCACTTTGGGCCCAAGCGGATCGAGCACCTGCTTGTAGCCTTCCGCCTCATAAGTCGCGAGCCTGCAACCGCCAGTGTCTCCGGTCATCCCGTAGGAGCACGATTTGATCTCGACTATCTCAAGGGAAAGTGCCCCGTCGCCGCGCACCCTGGCACCGTCCATGAACCCGCGCTTCTTGCCTTGTTTGCGGGGGTTGGGAGGCGTTTGGACCTGTGTGATCCAGTTGCCACCGAACTGGGGGATCAACCCATCCCGAACGATCTTGTTGTCGAAAGCAAGATTTTCGACTTCGTCTGTCACGATGTCGACCAGATTCCAGCGTGCGAACGAACCGCCGCCGCAAACCGGATCACCGCCATCGTGACCGCAGGCCTTTCGGTGCAACCGACGACCTCCTCCGGCCTGATCCTGCTGTATCACATGTGCCAGCTCGTGCGCCAACAAGCGTCGGCCACGGTCCGTCTCTGGGGCAAACTGGCCCTTGGCAAAGGCGATATTTTGCCCGTGGGTGAACGCCATCGCCCCAATCCCGGTCGCGGCCTGGTGGGCGCCGGGGCCGCTATGGATCCGTACCTTCGACAGATCGCGGCCGAACCGCGGTTCGAACCAGGCCCGCGTGCTGGCATCGAGCGGCTGGCCGCCCGCCGCAACGGCCTCTGCCGCCCCGCGCACCGCGGCCTGGTTTCCGGCAGGCGAACCGGCCTTGCGCGCAATCCGCCCTTTGTCATCGTCTTGCTCGCAAGCGGAACAGGCGCGGGCCACCTGTGGCTGGCCAGGTGCGATCGCGATCGGAGCGCCATCCGGCGAAGCCATCCGCATCACCCGGTCTGCCACGGCATCGGCCTCACGCTCGTCGGCGTCGCCAGGGTGGCTGAGGGTAAGCTTAGGGTGGATGGCATGGCCGGCGAGGAATGAGAGCCATTGACCCGAATTCATGGAATTTCGGCTCTGGGGGCCTCCAATCTCTGGTGCGGGAGGCATAATGGATTCAGTTGCCGATCCTGGGTGCTTGGCGGGACTTTGCTGCGAAACACCGCTAAGGCATGTCATCGAGACAGTCTCCATTTAACTTAGGGAATTAGACCGATCCGCGGAGTTAAATAAAAAACCATCGAAAGAATCTCAGATTTCTTGACGATCGTTCTATTTAACAACTTCTATGTCCGTGACTCCACTCGAAGTATTTTCATTTATTTTCTTTGCGACATCGCAACATACGCGCACGCAGCCATGCGAGAAAACTCCTGCTCCAACACGCTGAGAGTCGTGGAAACCAATTCTCTTTCCTTCGCTCTTGAATCCAGTGAACCAGGCCATGCCATCTTTACGCGGCTTGCCATTTTTACCAGGACCGTTTGTGTGATTTATCGAACATTTGACACCGACCTTGGTAGTGACTTTTGGTGTTGCTCGCGGATTTGGCGAACACGGCCATTGTTCGACCTTCCCACTTTTCCATGTCGCGGTGACGATTTGCTTTCCGATCTCGACATGCAATTTCGTTATGAAATTATCCTTGTCATTTGCCTGACTCTCTCCGCAATCATCGTTAATAGTTTTCGGTTGTTTGCCCTGGGGGCAGTTACCCGCGCAAGCATCGGTCTTCGTCGGCTTTTTAACCGGCTTTTTGGGAGCCGGCTTATCTTTGCCTTTTGAACCACCCTTGCCGCCTCCTTTACCGCCTTTTTCTTTTCCTGGCTTCTGACCTCCTTTCGCTTCGAATGCTTCATTCGAAGGAACGCCGGATTCCTCAGTGGCAATGCCTTCGTCGGCCATATCGAATGCATCGGCAACAAGGACTCCGTCGGAATCAAGCCCCTCAACGCTTTCCCCTTCCTCGCTTTCGATCTCTGCAATCTCTTCGTCTTCGTCGCCCCATTCTGCACCGTTCTCATCATCAACTTCACGTTGGATGGAAAGCTGTGAGTGGCGCTGCTGAATCACGTGGGTCAGTTCATGGGCCAGGAGATGGCGCCCGGACTCATTTCCTGGATTGAACTGCCCGGCCCCAAATACGATATCGCTCCCAACAGTATAGGCTTTGGCGCCCATCGCAGCGGCTGATTGCGCCGCTTCGGAATCGGTATGAACGCGAACCTGCGAGAAGTCCGCTCCAAACCTTGACGCCATGAAATTGCTGGTTTTGGGGTCGAGCCTGGTGCCCGGACGGCTAATCGCAGCTTCGGCTGTCTGCAAAGTCGATTGTGGCGCCACCAGATTGTTGTTTTGCTTTCGCTGTAAAACCTGCGTCTCTTCTTCACAGGCGGAACATTTGCGATTGAGCTGGAGCGGCGCCATTGTGATGGCCTTAACAGGTTCTCCTCGTCGGGTGACTTGATCGGCCACGCGGTCGGCTTCGAGTTCAAGCGCGTCGGTCGGACTGCTAACCTTGAGTTTTGTCTGGATCGGTCGATCTCCAATGAACGATAGCCACCGATCAGTCTGTCCAGACGGGAGCGCAGCTGGCAAGTTTAGGGGCTTGTCGAGAGCATGCTGCAGCGCACTTGATTCCGCCTCGAAAGAATTTGCACTTATCCTTGCAGCTGACATTGCCATCATGAATTCCAGTCCATTCCCCGCCCGCCCAGCGGCTTTTCCAGCTTGTGGTATTCGCGCGTTGCTGCGGCGGCGAGATGGGCCATCGTCAGCGGGCCGCCATCGCGCGCAGCGAGAAAGGCGGCGGCGAGCGCGACGTTGCGGATCGCGCCGCCCGTCAGATCGAGCTGGGCAAGGCGTGCAAAATCCAAACCCTGCACCGGCAACTCCGCTGGCAAGGCCCGCTCCCAGATCCGCCGTCGTTGCTCGGCGTTGGGATAGGCGAACTGGACGATAAAGCGCAGCCGCCGAAGAAAAGCCTTGTCGAGCGCATCCTTCAGGTTGGTGGTCAGGATCGACAGGCCGGAATAGGTTTCCATCCGTTGGAGCAGATAGCTGACCTCGATATTGGCATAGCGATCGTGGCTGTCCTGCACATCGCTGCGCTTGCCGAACAGCGCGTCGGCCTCGTCGAACAAAAGGATTGCTCCACCGCCTTCGGCTGCTGCGAAAATCCGCGAGAGGTTCTTCTCGGTTTCACCGATGTACTTGCTGACCACCTGGCTGAGGTCGATCCGGTAGAGATCGCGTCGCAAGGAATTGGCCAGCACCTCGGCGGCCAAAGTCTTGCCCGTGCCCGATGGACCGGCGAACAGCGCCGCTACTCCAGTGCCCCGGGTCAGCCGGCTATCAAAACCCCAGTGCTCGAAAACCTGGCCGGCGAATGCAACATGGTCAACGATATCGCGCAACAACTCGCCCTGTCCGGGCGGCAAAACCAGATCCTCCCACCCGGCATTGCCGACAACCCGTTCGGACAGGCCATCGAGCCGATCGCGTGACTGGACCCGGCAGGCGTCCCACAGCGTGTCCGGGCCAGTCCCCTGCCCCGCCAGACGCGCAGCGGCGGCCCGTCCCGGCCCATCAAGCTGGAACGTCCTCGCGATCCGCTCAAGATCGGGCTCCGGCAGCCCAGGCGCCAAAAGGTCCCAATGCGCGCGCCGCTCGGCCAGAGTGAGTGGCGGCAGATCGAACCGCAGCGAGGCGCGCGCTGTCAGCCGCAGCGGCGTTGACGCAGCTACGATCACCGGCGCGTCAATCAGCTCGGCAAAGTCGGCCAGCAAGGCAGTCGCTTCCGGGTTCGGTTCGCGCGGTTCGATCAGCAAAACTGCCCCGGCGAGCGCGAGATCGCGGTTGCAGCGCCCGGCCAGTGCCGCAAGCTCAGACCGCAGACCCGGCAAGGCTGATCCCGGGATTGACAGCAGCGGCAAGCCCAGGCCGCGGCAGGCTGCGGCGATGATAGCGCGCAGCGCGGCCGGATCCTCGCCGCAGACCTGCAGCACCGCGCCGCCGCTTTGCGCTTCGTGCACAAGCAAATCCGCCAGCCGCGGAGCCAGCGCCAGCTGCTCGGCCGAGAGCCAGCCTTCGGTCGATGGCACGGACAGCAAATCGGAGCTGAAATCCGAACCGATAAGGTGGAACAATACCCGCTCATCGATCCGGAACAGCGCTGCACTCACCGCTTCACTCGAACCATCGGGCTCAATCAAACGCCAGAACCGGAGCGGCGCATCGGGACGCATCGCTGACAGATGCGCTTCGGGCAAGAGCCGCGACACGAAGGCAATGGATATCGACCCGCTGCGGCTTTGCCCCTGAATGGCTGTGCAAACCGCCGCCAGCGCTGGGTCGACCGAGATCGCCGTAAAGCACAGCAGCAAAGCGCTCTCGAAGCGGGAAAGCCCAAAAGCCTGCGCAATCCGTGCCAGCGCCAACGAAGGCGGCGGCTCTTCGCCGCCAAACAGTTCGGAGTAGTCAACCGGCAGAATTGCAGGGTCGGGCTCAAGCTGCACCCGGATCCGCAACAACTCGACGGCTGCGGCGACAAGATTTCGGTCAGCCGCTGCGACGTCGAAGTTCTCACCGACCATCAAGGCGCCCAGTGGGTTCACGCCGACCGCTTTCCTCCCTCGGCTTTTTCGAGTCCGAGCTTGCTCACCGGCGTCTTCCGAGGCTTGGGCGCCGGCTTCGGCTGGTCACCTTCGATTGGCAATTGCTCTGCCTCACGCCTTGCCGCAGCAAGGGCTTCGTACTCATTGCCGAGCGAGGTTTCAATCCGGGCCAGTGTTGCCTTCTTGTGGCGCTCCAGCCGGTCGATCCGCTGTTCGATCTGAGCAATCCGGGTGGCCACAGCCTCTTTGGCCATGCCATCGGCCAACTTGCGACTTGGCTTCTGCGCAAACCGCTTTTGCAAGGCAGAAAAGGTCTTGAGCTGGGCTTCGGCAATATTGGCGAGCTTCATTGCATCTCTCCTGGACTCGGGTTCAGAACCGCAGATTGAAATCAGTCTGCGGCGTGGGGAAGTTGGGATCATTGATGATGGCCCCGCTGGTGACGTTGCCTACCACGGTACCCGCCATGTCGCTCATGTCGATTGAGGGTGCGTCTCTTTGGCCCTTGATCTGGTTGCCCATCACAACCCCGGCGCTGGCGTTGAGGATGGTGGCGGCAATGATTTGCCCGCCGATGTTGTTCAGATCATTGCGGGCGGCCACGGTGAGCGCATCGGCGGTGTTGCGCCCGCCCAGGTTCTGCACGTTCTCAGCC
>CAZOSI010000008.1:0-14838 GCA_964582485.1 uncultured Novosphingobium sp. | reverse complement strand
CCTTGCCTTTGTCGCGCGTGCCTAGGTGCAGGCAATAATTGTTGGTGAAGAACACCCGTTCGAACCGGAGGGCAAGATTGTCGGCAAATTTGAACCCCAGCAATTGGACCAGCGCCGAAAGGCCCTTTCCGTTGAACTTGTTGCCGGTCACGGTGCAAGGCCAGCCGAAAACTGTTTCATTCTCGACCTGCGACAATTCCCACATGCCTAGCAACATCAAGGCCCGGTCCTCCAATCCCTCGGGCCGCGCTTCGAGCTGGGTCAGGGTAACAAGATTTTCGCTGATCAAGCCTTCGAGCACGAAGAGACCCAAAATCCCATAGACCGGTTCGGCGTTGAAGGCCCCGTCGGGGCCGATGCCGGTATCGACAATCTCGTTGCCGCAGACCGCAAATTCCCCGATCACCATCAGCGCGCCAATGCCGCAAGCAAACTTGCCGTCAAAGCCGCAATTGCGCAAACGGTTGCCCGTTATCATCGCCCGCCCGCCGGTCAGCCCCAAAACAATCCCGAACGATGTGGCACGATCGATCGAGTTGCCTTCGATCGTCGGGGCCATTTCCATGAGGGCTGCAACTCCGACCCCACAGTCCGCAAAGTGGTTGCCGATTGCCCGCAAGTGCGTGCCTCCGATCGAGAACAGCGACAAGACAGAACGACCCACAGTATTGCCGCGCACCGTGGCTTTTCCGGATTGGATCAGCAAAAGCGCCATCATTTGAGGCTTGACCCCATGTTGCAGCCGGTTGTCGGCGATAGTCAGATCGCTGGCCTGGCCTGCAATGATCGCAACCCCGGTACCGCGCACGGAGTTCTGAGCGATGCTGACACCTGAGGTCAGATGCGCCGCCTTGTCGTCGGTCGCGCCGATCATGATACCAACTTGGAATCCGCCTTGGTCCTCACCTTCGACTTCGATCTGGTTCTCCACCAACTCAAGATCGACGCCAGAAGCGAAAATCCCGATTGCGACCCTTCCTTCAAGTACGATCCGATTGCCACGAATCGTGCAACCATCGGCCGCGCTGTCAATCCCGCGCTGGGCCTCGTCAGGATCAAGTTTCTTCTCGAATTCAAGGCCGATCTGGTTGTCCGCGATCAGCGAACCCGCCGCCAATGAAATGCGCGTATCCGAGGTCACATCGTCGTTGATCACAATACCGTTGAGTACGCCCGAGATGGTATTGCCCGTCACGCACAGCGGCCCGGTCGCCTCGATCGCCGCAACGGCGGTGTGGCCGATGAACTCGTCGCCGCCCAGCGCAAAAACATTGTCGGCGACAGTCAGCAGCCCGCCTTCACCGAAGGTGATGACGCCGAAGGCCAAGGGGCCGAAGTCGCAGTCCCGCACGGCGACATCTTGCGAGGCTCTTATCCCGATCCCAACTGAGGTGCTGCCAATCCTGGCTGCGAAACCGCAACGCCAGATGTTGACGCTGTTGCATTCGAACACTTCGAGCATAGCCTCGGCATCGCCGCCATCACGGTGGCAGAAGCCAACCATGTCGATATCGACATTGCTGACACCGTCGAGCTGGAGAACAGCGCCGTCACCCCGATGCTCGATGATTGCACCACGGCTTTCGCCGACGATGTGCACATTTGATGTGGCCAGGTTAAGCGTCTTATCGATAAAGTGCCGGCCAGCGACCAGACACACGCAGCCGCCGGTCTCAATCGGCAGACTGTCAATCGCGGCCTGGATCGAATCCCCGACCTCGACAGTAACGGTGCAGCAGCAATCGCAGTCTTCATCCAGCGGCGTGCGGCAGTCTTCGATCAAGGCGATGAAGTCCCCGCCCGCTGCGGAGACCATCGCCAGGCGGCAGTAGTGATGGTGATAGTCTTGCGGCGGCGCAGCCTGAAGTTCTTCGACCGTGCTATCGGCATAGCGCGCGACGAAAGACCAATTGTCATTGATGTGCGCGGCACCAATCCCTGCAGCCAGCGTGAACGCCGCTTCGACCCCGTCCTCAAGTGAAACAAATGTCCCGTCGGTAGGCAGGGGAATCAGCCCGATTGCACCGGCCGCATCGAGGTCAACGAGCACGGCCCCATTTTCATCGCGAATTTCGCCGGCCTGATCCCAGCGCCGCAGCACCGGACGGACATCCTGATCGGCAGCAGGGCCAGCACTGACTAGCTGCAAGGCGCCAGCTGGCAAGGGATCCTCAAGTGTGATTGTGTTCGAGGGGTCGTCAACAGTCAGCACGCGCGCCATGGTCCCGGATTGCCCGGCCAGAAGCCGCGCTTCATCGGTCACCTCAACCCAGTCACCCGGGTTGAAACGCAGGAAATCATCCTTGGCGACCTGCGCCACCTCAAGGACGTCGGCCTGTGGAAGTGCTAAGATCGCCGTCGCCACGGTGCCGTTAGTGCGCGAGAACTTAACCAGCGGCGCACCGGCAGCGTCGAAGCCATGGATCGCGACCAGATAGGTCCGATTGTCGATTCCGCGATAGAGCGCGCCAGGCGGAAGCAGGCAGGGATCGCTGACCGCATTAGCTGGATTGGCCCGCGTGGTCAGCCGCGCCCGCGATGGGCTGATGGCGGTCGGCCATCCCGGAATCGTCGCGGGATCGGTGCTGCAAACTGTTCCGGATCCGACCGGACCGAAGGTGCGAATCTGCCAGACGGTCTGGCGACGCGCAAAGCTATCAGTCGCGATGCCGGGATCGAGGATCGTTTGATCCTCAAGGAACGTGACGTCGCGCTGCCACACATCGAGATAAACGATGTGGGTGCCATCGACCGGATCGACCGCGCCGGATGTGCCGTAGGGTTGGTCTTCAAACAAGAGCGGATCTGACCCGCGCTGTTCGGACAGCACCGGATCGAACAGCGGTGTACCGGTACCGAAATTGTCGGCCAGATGCCCGTCGACATAGTAACGTCCGGGCGCGATGGTCAGCTGGCCGCCGCTGATCCCGATCTTGAAGCTATCGGGCAGGATCGCAGGATAGCCGCAGCGCCCGGCCAGGTCGGTCAATAGTGCGCGCACCCGGCGATCGCGCTGGGCCTGATTTTCATTGATCGGGGCATCGGTTGCAACGCGGCCCTGCATCGTCGTCGTCCAGGCGGTATGCCGTCGCGGATCGAAGGTCTTGCGGCTGATATCGACGGTCATATTGCGATCCTTCCGGTCAGCGCTGAACAGTGAGTTTCAGGTTGCATATACATGTCTGGCCTCCAGCCCGCTGGGCAGAAACTCTTCGGTCCGCACCGCGAAATTGCTCTCTCGATGGATTTGGTGAATGTGCCCCCACAGCCCCATTTCACTCTCGTTGTCGGCCCCACTGCGGATCGCCGGCGGAACCGAAGTGAGCAGTTGCAGATAGCCCGATTGGCCATAGCGCCGGGCTGTGTAGGATGGGCGCAGCGGGGTCACCACGCGCCGTTCGATCGTCGTCAGCTGCGGCACTGTGATAGCCGGGTTGGCCTCGCGCGCTGCGCGTAATGCTTCCCCCAGTGCCAGGCTCGGCTGGCAGCGATAGCGCCGCGGCACCCGCGACCCGGAGGGTATCCAGCTAAACCGGGCGCAGCCCTGTTGGGTATCGTCGGCGTGCACTGCAAGCGGCCAGGTCTCGCTCGTCTCGGCCAAAGCACCATCGAGGATCGAATTGGAGATCAGCGTGAAGACATAAGCGTGAATTTTGCCGATCACGGTCGAATTCTCGATCGTGACGCGCCCGGCCGGGCCGAAATCGTCGAGCGCTGCCAGCGCAACCTGGTCGCGCGCGGTTGCGTCCAGCGCCGAGTTTCGTATCACGATCACGCTTGAAGGATGCGCCCGAATGCTGCCGACCACCGAGCTTTCGATCTCGACCAGCACATTGGGCGCCTCGATTACCAGCGAAGCCGTTTGTGGCTGCGCAGGCGTGCCATCTGCTGCGGCGGCAATACCGGGCAAAAGGGTCATGTGGCGCAAGGTAAGGCGCCGTAACGCGTTCGTGCCGTTGTCCGGCACAACCAGAGCTCCACCTGCGATCATCAGCCCGTTGAGCGTCACCTCGCTCTCAGCCGCGCCCGTTATCTCCAGATCGGCGGTCAGCCCAAGCACCGGGCGCTCGCCATTGGCCGCGCGCAACTCGATCCGCTGGTCGACGGCCGCGTCGATGCTGAATGCTCCGTCAAACCGCTCGCTGTCGCGCAGTTCAACCACTCCTCCAGCTTGAACCGCCGTAATCGCGGTCTGCAAATTGCCGCCCAGATTGACCGGTATCAACGGTGCCAATGCTTCGGCGAAGCCGGCCCCGCGTTCGTAAGTGCCGCCGCCAATATCGCCGGGGAAAGCGTCATGAAACTGCACCTCGACCCGGTTTGGCGCTGGCTGGCTGGCCGGGGTTGCGATTCTGCCAAGCACCGGATCGAACGCGACCTTTGGGTCGGGCAGATGCGCCCAGCTCGCCCCATCATCCGAGAGATTGCAGATGCACAGCGCAGGCGCCAATATCTCGATCCCGTCAATCCAGATGCGGAACGCTCGCGGGTGGAACAGCGCGAGCTGTTCGTGCAAACGTCGCCGTTCAAGCGGGATCGGCAAGTGCTCAGGCCCGGCCAGCGAACGTCGGTCAGTCTCGGTCAGCGGCAAATTGAAGCACTGGGTATCAAGCCCGAGCGGGTGAACCGCATAACGCCGCGCGTCGATCCGCAGGGCACGGTGGCGCGGCCAGGGCCCGGGGCGCAGCCGCCACAGGAAAAGCCCGATATTGGCGATGTTGTGCAACCCTTCGCCGCGCGCGATCCGTCCGACATCAACGCTGTAGTGCGCAGAATCGAAGGCGCTGCCCAGCTCCTCGAGCCGCAGTACATCGCGAAGATCGAGCGCTCCGTGGACCTGCGGACGGGGGTGATTGGAATATTGAGGGTGAGCAAGCAGCTGGAAGAACTCGACCACCCGTGCAGGCCAGCCAGTCGCCCCGCGCGCAGCCTCCTCGAGCGTAGCCGCCGTGCCTTTGGACCGCACCAGCGCGACCCACTGGGCTGCGAGCGCGCGCTGGCTGACCGCGCCAATCTCGTGCACCGGGTGATAGCCGAACAGTGCCGCAAGATAGGGTACCAGCCACGGCTCACAGGTTTCGAGGAACTGGTTGTCATAAAGCCGCTGTGCCTCATCCCACAGCACATCGCCCTGCTCGCCCAACACCGCCAGATAGGCCCGCAGCGGATAGCCCTGAATCGCGTCGCGCTCGCGATAGACCTCAGGCAGGTTCGCATAGAGCCATTCGCCCATCGGCAGTTGCGCGTTCATGCCGCCATCTCCAGCCAGTCGAGCGGTCCGGGATGGAGCAGCAGCAACTCGGCACCTTGGGCGGCGTCAGCGCTGGCCGCCGGAAGCGCAGCCCGGTATTCTGCGGTAGCGCCGGTATAGAGCCGGTCCAATATCACCGCGATTACCCCGGGCACGTTTTGCAGCACTTCGACAACCTGCGAAGCGTAGACCGTCTGGGCGAAATCGCGCGCATCGAAGCTGAACGCCTTGCGCAGCGCCGCTTCAGCTGCGGCGAGGACCTCTGCGGCCAGGAAGGTGGGATCGGGCACAATCTTGGCAGCAACATGGAAGTAAACCAGCCGGTGATTGCGCAACTGGAAACGGGCAAACGGAATTCCCAACCCGGCCAGCGCCTTGTGCAACTTTGTGTGCAATTCGCTGCCCGGCGGAACACCAGCCGCAAGTTCGCCCGAGACAGTAAGCGTGACGCCTGGTGCGGGGAGGCCTGGCACCTTGACCCGCTCGGCCCTGGCCTTGGCAATACCGGCGTAGGTCACCGCGAAATCGGCAAAATCGCTGAGCGAAACCACCCGGTCCAATGTGCGGCAGAACAGCGGCAGGTTTGCGCGGAGATCGTCCGCGCTTTCAGGATCCGCTCCGCCTTCGCTGGGCAGCGGGTTACTGACCCCTTCGAGTCCGAGCGGACGTGACATCAGAATGTTAAGCTGGCCAGCCTTTACCCGCCCCGCCAATCCCAATCCGACCCGATAATCCAGCGTGATGTTATCCTGTCCGGACGGAGGCAACGCACCGCCAGTGCCATCGCCGAACCCGATTTTCGGCTGCCCTTGCTCATTGAGAGCCAATGTGAAGATCCTGTCGTCCGGCTTCGCATCGAGCAAGTTGGACACCTGCTTCCAGGCAATGCCATTGATCCGCAAGGTCAGTTCGGGACGCCCCCCACCGGGTGCTTCAGCAGTGACATAGGTCAAAGGACCCTGCTTTGCGCCAAAGACCGGGAACGGAGCCCGGCTACCACCACTGCCCAGTATCTCGAAACGGGTTTCGCCGTGGGTTGCCACCGCAACATTGGCATTGATGCGCAACGCGCGGCGATCGAAATCCTGCGCCAGTCCAGCGCTGAGAACAATTGTTGTCCCGGCCCCGGGGGTCATCGCGTGAGTGACCTGACCAATCGTTGCTTGCTCGGTCGCCGCAGCATCCACACCATCGGCCATGGTTCCGGTCAGGACCAGCGGCTGCCCGGGCTCTAGCCCTGGGAGGAACCCGTTGAGCGCGATCGTTGTGGTTCCCGCCCGCAGCGGCGCGTTAAGCGGCGCACGCGGCAAATCAAGCCATTCGCTGACCACCCAGGCGCTGGTTCCCCGGATCGAAAATTGATTGAAGCCAGCCGCCGAATCAAGCTTGATCCGCGTGCTCTTGCCGGTGATCGCAAAATCGCTCACCGCAGTTTCAGCAACCGCTTCAGCCCGGTAGAGGCCCCAGACCGAACCGTGCACCAGCACCACCGCACTCCCCGCCGCCACGCCTTCGACAACCCGGTCGAGGAACACGTATCGTTCTGCGGTCGCGAGCTGGTTGAGCGTGCCGCTGTCCGCCCAGGTCCCCACGGTACGCGACGCATATGGTCCAGGCACGGTGCCGGTGATAATGATCTGGCCACCGCCATTGGTACCGTAGACGGGGTTGCTTCCGATCAAGCTGGCCGGCAAAGTCAGGAGGCCCGGCGCAGTCTTGCCAAAGGTGCCGGCCGCCGCGCGGAACACGATGACTCGCTTGGTCAGTGGATCGGCAGCCATCAGCGGCTCGAACAAAGCCTCTTCATCGACAGCGGCGGCGGCTAGCAGCTCATCCAGATCGCTTGCGGTCAGAATGTCACCGAGCACCCCCGCCAGGGCCGACGGAAAATTCGGCACGGGAGCTGCCGCCACGGCCTGCGGCGAAAAGTTCACTGGTGCCGTCGCCAGCGGGGTAAGCTTGAGCAGCGTCAGGTCGGGGCGGTCAGGATCGACCGCCGGATCGGCGGGGAGCGGTGTAACCGCCGTGATCCTGGCAAAGACCCGGCCGCCACTGTCAGTATCGAAATAGAGCGCGTCGCCTGGCCTCAGCCCGGTTTGCGTCCCGCTGAGATAGAGCTGCGAAGTTGTGGCGGTGAGCGTCTGCGGCGCATTCAGCTGCGGGCGGATTGCGTTCCAGGCCGGTCGTGCTTCGATCGCTGTGGTAGTCTCGAACAGCACTGGCTGTTCACCCGGCCCGGGGGTCGATTGTATCTTGAGGCCGGACGGCAGCGTGGCCTTTTTCGGTGCGCCCGGTGATACGGCCATCGTGAAGGCCACTCGCGCGCTGGCCGCCACTCCGGGGCCAGGCCCGTAACCGACCAAGTCCGCCATCAGTTGGAGCGAGAGGCGTTCCTGCGCCGTACCCAGAAGTGTCTCGCTGGAAAGCCGTTCGTTATAGAACGTCAGTACGTCGCCCACCGTCGCCCAGGCATCAATCAACGCGATCGAAAAATCGACCGCCGGATCGCGAGATTTAAGGTCCGCAAGCACCCCGAAATCGGACGATGACAGCCGTGCGAGGAGCGAATCGCGAAAGCTCCAGTAAGTGCCCGTGCGATTGCTTACACTTGCCAGACCAGCGCGCGTAAAAGTGGCGCTCGGGGCCGAAACCGCCAGTCCGCCGCAACACCCACAGATCGTTGGCCCGATCATCACCGTCCCCCCATCATGGTCAAACGAAGCACCCCGTGATCAGGGTGGCTGGGATCGTTGTCGAGCCGGGCAATCTCACGGCGCCCGAACAGTAGCTTCGCCGCAGCAATGCCGCTGCTGTCTGGATCGTTGAACCGCCGGAATAGCGTGGCCTTGACCTCGACTACCCCGGCAACCTGCTGCGCCAGTGCGATCAGCGGCGAAAGATAGACCGTGGCACCAAACCGCATCCTGTCGGGGTGGAAGGCTCCAAGAGTGCCGTCGGGCAGCATCCGGTTCGAGAACCGCTCTAACAGCCCCGCCTTAACCTGTCCGCGTTGGAACTGCGGCGAGACACATACCTGCAGATCGATCTCAAGCGGCACGGCGATCGGTTGATCGACTTCAAGGTCACGCCCTGCCATCCGGAATGGTTCCACAAATTCACGCAGCGCAGCTCGGAAATCGGCATCGACTGCCAGCCCGCCAGCCCGGTCAGCGGTGATCTTCACCGTATGCCACGAGCCCGAATGCATAATGTCAGTAACCGAGCCTTGCAGCGGGCCTTCGGTCGGCTGGAAGCGGGCGGCAATTGCATCGTGATCATCGCGCGTCACTGCGCGGTCCTGACGGCGATAGGCAAATGGCGCGCGGCGGCGCATCGCAGCAATCGTCTCGGCCGCTCGACCGCCGCGCGCCGCTGTCATATTGCGGACAAGCGCGATTCCGGTCGGACCCAGCACGTGCGTCAGCTGATCTTCGCCGATGTTGCCTAGCGGCCCCAATCCGACCCTGTAAGTCGCAACAAAGGCAGTGCCAGGATTGGGCCGCAACCCGTTAATGTCATCGCCAAAGCGCAACACGGCACGCGCATCGGCTTCGATCTCGGGGACGAAATCGCGCGAATCCGGACCACTGGCCAGCAGGTTGCGCTGCGCCGAAAAGTCCCGAACATCGCCGTCAAAATCGCCTTTGAGCCAAATCGCCGGTTGCGGCAACCGTTCGGCGGCCAAAAGCGCTGTTGCCGCCGCCAGCGGATCAAGCGGAGCGGCAAAAGTCAGCGGTGAGCGCGCCAGGCCCGGTGCAAAGCGCGGAGCGATCCGTTCCACTTCCGGGCGCTCGCAAATGCTCTCGTGGCAAGAGGCCGGCCGTACACCATTATCCGTCACGGCCAGCGGGCCGAGCCCGGGCGCCCAGCTGCGGCTTGATTCGGGCACGCTGCCCAGCGATTCGTTGGCGAAAGTCCGGCCGTGGTCGGCCAAGACAATGTTTCCGCGCGCAACTGATACCCGCGGCAAATAGACTCGCCCAAAGGCCAAGTCGGTCTCAGCAGAAAGGCAAACCGGCCGTACTAATGCGTCTGCCGCGACCCAACGGATCTCTGTCACCTGTGCTCCAGAAACCGGATCGGTCAGCGGCACGCCGCTGGCAAATGCTGTGACTTCCTCAAGCCGGACCACTGGCCGGTTGGAACGGTCACGGTCTGCGGGATTGCCGGTGCGCGGCCCCAGCACTTCCTCGAACGCCAGGAAATGCCCCGGCCCGAGATTGGGGAAATGCCCGGCAAGAGTGGCCCGCGTCGCGCCGACGGGCAGGCAGCAAGCCTGATCCGACCAGGTGTAAAACGCCATCTCGTTATGCGCGGCGAACAGCGCAGGCAGCGGCAGCATCGCTTCGAACACGACCTGCGCCTGATCAAGCGCAACCGCCGAGCTGAGTGCTGCTCCCTCTCCGCCAATCCGTGTGGCAAATGCCGTTCCCGCCGGGACGACCGGATCGAAGTTCGGCCCTACCGGCAGTTGATTGGCGCTCACCGCCAGGTGTACGAAGCAGCGCGCATTGGCACCCTCATCGAGCTGGTAATCGACTGCCAGCGCCAGCCGCCGCGCTGAAATCCGGCTGCGGACATGGGCCAGGTAGGCGTCGGTATGCGCGGCGTCCTGCAGCTGCGCGATTTGATCGGCCATCACCGCCAGCCCATCGACCAGCGCCATCCGCAGGTCGGCAGGATGCGGGATCGGCGCATCCGGCTGAACCGCCGCGAGCCGCGCCAAAAGCAGACGGCGGAAGCTATCGGTATCTCGCGCCAGATAGTCTATCTCAGGCAGCGGGCGCGGCTCGTCAGGGCAACCGCAGGGGGCGATGCAATCGAAATCGGAAGGGCATTCGACTTTGAATGAGAAGTCAATAGCGGCGAGCTGCGGATCGAGTTCGACCGGCGGCTGCTCGTCGAGCAATCCGCGCCGAAAGCGCAGGGTATAGATCGCGAAGTCGCCCGCAGCGACAAGTTCAACCGCGACCACATTCACCTGCCCGGCCAGCCCGGTTTGAACATTGACGACCGGAATTGCGCCGCCTGGCCCGGTGACGACAATCTGCGTTTTATCATAAACCGCCGGAGCCGGATTCTTGAGCAGATGTACGTGCAGAAACCGCTGACGGTCGGCCCCCGGCGCGGCGATGTTGTCGATCACCTCAATGAAATCGATTCCATTGAGCGGACTCTTGCGGGTCGCCTCACGGCGCCGTAAGTCGCAGCAATGCTGGATCATGCAGCGCCCTCCACCCGGAGATTGGTTTCGCCCGGCTCGCCGGTGGCGATCAGGCGATAGGCAATATCGATCAGCAGCGCAGATTGCTCGACGCGGACCGAAACCGTGCTTTCGGCGATTTCGCGCGAAAGGTGCTGCTGGATTGCCAACTGGACGATTGTCTGGGCCGCTGCTGCAACATCATCACTCAGTGGGCCGAACAGCAGGTCGGGCAAACCCACCCCAAGTTGGGGCCGGGTCAGTCGTTCGCCGGGGCGTGTGAACAACAGTTGCTCGATCAGGTCGCGGACGTGGTCTGCACGGGTAGTGCGGGCGGTCAACCCGTCGGCCCCGAAACGATAGGGGTAATCAGTATAGAGCGGCCCGGTCATGTTCCGATCACTCGAGGTTGAACCACCACTGGGGTCAGTGGAGTTCCAGTCGGTGCAGCGATCGAGACGCTGTCCATCAGCAGCAGCGGCTGGCCCAACGAGAGCACCCGAACCGAGCCGGTGACGAAGCTGGCTGTCACACAAGGGCCATTGCCAGCCGGCGGCGGCGGCATCGCGCAGCCAGCAACCACCCAGGGACCGGGCTGCGTAACGGTCGGCTGGCCAGAAACCAGCACGCGCGGATTGGGTACGGTCGCTTGCGCTTGTCCGGCGTGGGCGCAGATCACGGTAGCGCCGACATGAAGGAGTGGCCCCGGCATCAGGTCACCGTCAACGCGCCGGCATTGATATCGATGGTCGGCCCAACCATCGTAATCATCGCGCCCTTGCCGTTGGTGATGGTAATGCCCGTATCGTTGACCGCAATCGTCGCTCCTGTGGCGCTCTGGATGACGATCCCTCCCAGCCCCATCGGACCCAGTCCATCCGATATGACGATCCCGTTCTTGAGCGGGGTTTGGAGCGTAATCGCCGGGGTCGGCGGAGGTGCGGTGTTAGCCAGTAGCGGCTTTTCGGCGACAGTCCCGACATAGCAACCGGTCCAGATGGGATGGTCAGGATTGCCCTGCTCGTACTCGATCCAGACCCCAGCGCCGATCATCGGCACGGCCCAGATCCCCATTTGCATCCCCGCGACAGGGAAGCATGGCATACACCAGGTGCTGGGGACCAGCCCGGTCACGTCGGGAACGGTGGCCATAATCCGGCCGATCTGCATCGGATCGACGTTATTGACCACCGTCCCGCGAAATTTGCCGTAGTAGGGCCCGCTCATACCGGCACCATCGGTACAGTTGAAAGCACCCCGTTGCGGGTCAGTTCGAATTCCTGGGAAAGATCACCCTCGGCGAAATTGGTCGTGACCTTTTCGACATAGTGCAGCCCGTCATAAGCCGGACCAGCGCCTTGCAACCCAACCAGCTTGTGCGGCTGGAGCATCCGCCCGTAGCGCAGCGGATTGACCTTCCCCGAAACCTTCGAATAGCCGACCTGCGATTTGGCGGCCTTGGCCATTCCGATCAGCGCGGCCTGGACCGGATTGTACTTGGCTGAACCCGCGATCGTCTCAATCTGCAGCGAAATTGGCGGGATCAGCCCGAGCGGCGGGTTGAGCAACGGATTGGCGATCGCCGGGATCGGGATCGGTACTTTGGTTTCGGGATTCTGGATCACCACGATCGGCAATTTGGCGGACTGGGTATCGAGACTGCCGGTCGCGCTTTCGACATTGCGGCTCGCGTCCATGTCGAACGATAGCGCAGGCTGAATTTCGCCGACGCGCAGGTCTGGCCCCCAATATGCAAAGCTGGTGCCGACGGCGAAACCGGGCTGCATCATGAAGACGTAGCCGACATCATCGGCCAGCTTGTTGATATATTTGAGGTCTGTGCCCTGTTGCTGCGGGATCGTACCGGTCGGCAAGGGGACGTCGAGCAGGATCGAGGGGATGACTTTGGGGATGATCCCAAGGAACGAATACTTGGCGACGATCAAGGCAACTCGCGCGAAATCGGGCATTGCCGGATAACGCATGTCGGAAAATTCGATGTAATCGAGTACCCGACTAAGGTCCTCACCGGTGATCGTCAGGCGCGAGGTGCCCGGAGCCTGCCCGGCTGATACCGAATGCTCTGTGCAGACACCGTCGATCAGAATGCTTTCCTGCCCGTTGAGTACCGCCACGATCACCACCCGGACCAGCGGGATCGAGACACCGCCGCTGACCAGGAACAGTATGGTGAGCGGTGAGCGCGCATCGAGCTCGAACACCAGCTGGAACACGCCCGGACCGGTCGCCGATGCGCTGGTGACTTGTGCCGAGACCAGCGCGTCGAGCACCTCGGGCGCAGCGGGGACCGGGACGGCGGGTCCGATGAACAATTTGAGCTGCGCGGACATCGGCGTTCAACCCCCGCCCTGCAGTTTCGAAGCCGCTGCAATCGCGATCCGTGAGCCGGCCTGGGCCAGTGCCTCGCGCGGATCGCGCACCCCGTTGGCCTCGGCAATGCGCCAGCCCTGCTCGGGGTCGGCAAAGTATTGCGCAGCGAGAAGATCGAGCCGGTCGCCGTCCTGCACCTGATGGATTGCGATCCGGTTGTAATTGTCCAGCGCAGGAAGGAAACGGCGCCCGACAAAGGCGACCTCACGCCCGTCATCCAGCGTCTGGCGCCGCAACGGCAGCCCGTGATAGCGGCTGTTAGCCGGAAACGGCGCTGTATCCGCAGTCGGCGGTGCGAGCAGTTTGGCCAGCTCGCTCATAACGCGCCCTCGATCCCGAGTTCAGCCGCGTTGCCATCGGGCAGCAGCGCAGAACTGCGTTCGACCTCGCGCAAGTAGGTCATGAACAGCGCACCACCGCGGGTGCGAACTCCAAGATCCGCGACGCTGAGCGAACGCATGCCTAGGTTGGCGGTGGCAGTGACCGGCACCAGCCGCGCATCGAACAGATCCTCGTTCACCGACAGCGAGGTGATCTTAACCGGCAGAATGTTGCCCTTACCCCACACGAATATAGTCAGCGGCTGTTCCATCGGCACGATCTCCAGCGCGCCCGACTGGCGCAGGTCGTCGTTGCGCTGAATCGCGGCTGAGCTGGGCGTAATCAGCATCTGCAGCGCGGCGATCCAGGGTCTTACCCCCTGTTCGGCCGCAGCGCCTTGGACGCCAGAGAGCGAAGCGCCATCGAGGCTGCGCAGCACCGCGTCAGCTGCGTCGAGTTTGATCTCGACATCAAGCGATTCGACTGCCGGCGCAGTCAGCCGCAGCGGCCCCGTGCTATAGGAACTTACCGCGCTTTCCTTGATTTCATAGGAACGACGCAGTGTGGCCGGATTGATCAGCATCGGCAAGGTCCGTACCGCGCGGCCCGCAGCAAGATCATAGCTCACGATCCCCGCTTTCAGGAACTTTGGTTGCGCGGGGTTCATGGCTTCGCCCCAGCGATCCGCGCGGCGACGGCTGCGGCGGTGCGATCGGCCAACGGCACGGACGATGAAGGAACAGGAGCACCGCTGGTCTGCGCCGCCAGTCCGCGTTCAAGCGCCGCCCGGAAAGCGGCGGCGTTGTGCGCCTGGCTGGCCGGCAGCACCAGCCGGTCGATCCGGATTTCGCGCGGGCCGGTCATACCGGCACCGCCACGACCTGCGCCGGATCGTAAGCAGGCGGCTCCGGCGCGAAGTCCGGTCCAACCGGAGCGATTTCGCGCTGTACCAGCCAGGATTCGACCCCGTCGACCCGCAAGCGCAGCGGATAGTTGCCCGCTGGAAGTGCCGGGAAATCGAAGGTGGCCTGCGCCTGCATGGCACTGCGAGGCGGAGCGATCGCCGCTTCGCCGCCCAGGATTAGCTCAACCTGTTGGCCTGGGCGGAGCCGTGGCCGCACTTCAAGCGTGATCCGCACCGTATTGGCATCGGGCCGGCTCAAACTGACTGGCGGCAATTGCGGTCGCGGGGCGATCTGCACTGCCACGCTGTTCGAAATCCGCCGAGGCTCACCCGGCGCGCGCGCGGAAAGAAAACGCACAGTAAACTGGCCCGCAACCCAGGTTGCCGGGGCGTTCGGGATCGTCACGCTGCGCATCCGCGACCCCCCGCCGGGCGCGGGCGGCAGATCGATCGGCGCGTCAAGCGCGGGGCTTTCAAAGCGCACCAGCAGATCGGCACCGTCGAGACCCTGGCCCGAGAGCACAATTGTATCGCCCAGCCGCGCGCTTGGTTGGCCCTGCGGCAGCACTACCGCGCGCAGAAACGGCGGACCGCCAGTCAACGACGGCGCAACTTCGGGTCCGCTGTTGCCGGGGCCAATGGTCAAGACCGGCAACGGTTGGACGCTCGGTCGTTCGGCAACAATAATTACTGATGAGACCCGGTAGGCCATTGAGCTGCGGTAGGACGTCTGGAACGTGGTCCACAGCTTCGACATCTCTTCAAGCC
>CAZOSI010000007.1:15198-35277 GCA_964582485.1 uncultured Novosphingobium sp. | reverse complement strand
TGACCGAGCTCTACCGTGACAACAAGCTGGTCGTGCCCGATGCGCTTTCGGCCGACGGCACCCCGATCGACCTGACCCGGATCGAGACCCCGGCCTATATCCAGGCCGGGCGGGAGGATCACATCGCCCCGGCCGAAAGCGTCTGGAAGCTGATGCATCACCTGCGCGGGCCCAAGACCTTTCTGCTGGCCGGTTCCGGACATATCGCCGGGGTAGTCAATCCGCCCGCAGCAAAGAAATATCAGTACTGGACCAATCCCGGTTCCGCCGAAAGCCTGGCCGATTTCGTGGCCGGTGCGGTCGAGACCCCGGGCAGCTGGTGGCCGCACTGGATTGAATGGATACGCCGCCAGGACCAGGGCGAAGTTCCGAAAAAGGGCAAGCGCGCGCCCGGCGGCAAGGGCGACAGAGTGATCGAGGAAGCCCCGGGAAGCTATGTGAAGTCTCGTTAAATCACTGTTATTCATTCGCTTTTCGTGACATGATGTGATTTATGCTGCACTGCACAAAAACCTCTTGACTTCGCAGGTGCAATATCTATTTTGTGCACTGCAACATGAGCCGCGCCATTTGTCCGGTGCGGAGCCCTTGCGAAGGAATTTTACTATGGCCGAAGCCACTGAAGCCAAGATCGATGCCGCCAAGGCCGAAGCCGCGGCAGAGAAAGCCTATGCCGCTGCCGCCGCAGCTGCGCCGGTGAAGACCGAAGAAAAGACCGTTGCCGCAAAGCCTGCTCCGGTCGCCAAGAAGGCCGCCGCCAAGCCGGCACCGGCCAAGACCGTCGTGAAGAAGGCTGCTGCCCCGAAGAAGGCCGTAGCGAAGAAGACCGTGAAGGCTGCCGCACCCAAGAAGGTTGCCAAGGCCGCCAAGCCCGCCCTCGATTTCAAGGATACCATCATGGCCAAGACCAAGACCGTCACCGAAGATTTCACCGCCAAGGTGAAGGAAACCATGACCGACGCGCAGGACCGTGCCAAGGTTGCTTTCGAACGCAGCCAGGCCATGTTCGGCGAAGCCGGCGAATTCACCAAGGGCAACGTTGAAGCTCTGGTTGAATCCGGCAAGGTGCTGACCGCAGGCATGCAGGACCTTGGCAAGGACTATGTTGCCGAAGCCAAAACCGCTTTCGAAACCGTTCAGGCCGATCTCAAGGATCTGGCTGCGGTGAAGAGCCCGGCTGATTTCTTCAAACTGCAGGGTGAAATCCTGCGCCGCAACTTCGACGCCGCCGTCGCTTCGGGTTCGAAGCATTCGGAAAAGGTCGTCAAGATCGCTGGTGAAGCTTTCGCGCCGATCCAGAACCGCGTCAGCATTGCGGTCGAAAAGGTCAAGCAGGCCGCCTAAGCGCGGCCGTTCCTCGCGGCTTGGCGCTCCCTCTCCCCGCCAAACCGCGAGCCTGATAGCCAGGGCCGGACAGCACTTCGTTGCTGTCCGGCCCTTCGCTTTGTCGCGAGAGCACTTGTCCTTAACCCTCGAGATGCGATATTTCCCTCATCATGCACTATCCGACCGATCTTGAAACCGACCCGATCCGCGCTGCCGGCGATGCCGATGGTGAAGGCGATGCGAGTGGGCAGGGCCAGGTCGGATTGGCCACCAAGACCCGCACGAAGCCCAAAAAACCAAGTCAATTCAAGGTTTTGATGCTGAACGACGACTACACCCCGATGGAATTCGTGGTGATTGTGCTGAAGCGCTTCTTCAGCATGGACCTCGAACAGGCGACCCGGGTGATGCTGCACGTTCACCAGCGCGGAGTCGGCGTCTGCGGGATCTTTCCTTACGAGATTGCCGAAACCAAGGTGAACCAGGTGATGGATTTCGCCAGGCAGAACCAGCACCCGCTGCAATGCACGTTGGAGAAGGCTTGACCGGCGCCTGACAGCACAGCAGCCAGGAGACCGCCCTCCGGTTAGCCGACCGCCGTCCCGAACAGGCTCCCAATCGCATAGGTCGCGGCCATTGCGACCACCCCCCAGAAGGTTACCCGCAGCATTCCCTTCAGGATTGGCGCTCCGCCGGCCTTGGCTCCCACCGCGCCTAGCAGCATCAGGAAAAACAGCGAGGCAACCGAGACGCCCATCGGGATCTTGCCTAGCGTGAGCAACATGGCGGTCACCAGCGGCAACGCCGCCCCCACCGCGAACGTCCCGGCCGAGGCCAACGCCGCCTGCAACGGGCGGGCGCGGTGCATTTCGGCGAGGCCCAGTTCGTCACGGGCGTGGGTGGCAAGCGCATCGTGCGCGGTCAGGGCTGCCGCGACCTGCTTGGCCAGTGCCTCGTCCAGGCCGCGTTCGCGATATATCTGGGTCAGTTCGGCCAGCTCGAATTCGGGTTGCTCGGCCAGTTCCTTGCGCTCGCGGGCGAGGTCAGCCCCTTCGGTATCGGCCTGGCTCGAGACCGAGACATATTCGCCCGCCGCCATCGACAGCGCGCCAGCGACCAGTCCGGCAACGCCGGCGACCAGTACTTCCTGCTTTTCCCCCGCCGCCGCCGCCACGCCGACGATCAGGCTGGCGGTCGAAACGATCCCGTCATTCGCGCCCAGCACCGCTGCGCGCAGCCAGCCGATCCGCTCAACCGCGTGGGTTTCGGCGGGCTTTCCGGGGATCGGCTGCATGCTGGCGGCTCCTTTGTTGATATGGCGATGCAAGCTTAGCGGCAAGCGCAGTCCCACACCATGACACAACGCAAACCATTTGCGCTTTGCCGCCGCCCGCTTGGCGGTTATGGGACAGGGATGAGCCAATTCCGGGCGCCCGACCCAACGTGAAATCGATCCCCGCCATCGATCGTTATATCTTCCGGCTGGTGCTGGGGCCGATGCTGGCGGTGTTCGTCATCGCCGCGTCGCTGCTGGTGCTCGACAAAATGCTCAAGCTGTTCGAATTTGTCGGCAATGAGGGCGGACCGGTCAGCGTCGTGTTCCGGATGCTCGCCAACCTGATGCCCGAATATGCCAGCCTTGCGATCCCGCTGGGGCTGATGCTGGGGATTCTCGCGGCGTTCCGCAAACTGGCGACCACCAGCGAGCTTGACGTAATGCGCGCGGTCGGCCTCAGCTATACCCGGCTGCTGCGGGTACCCTATGCGATCACGCTGGTGCTGGCGGGCTGCAACCTGTTGATTGTCGGCTACCTCCAGCCGCTGTCGCGGTACTGGTATGAGCAGCTCGATTTCGAATTGCGCTCTGGCGCGCTGGGTGCGTCAATCAAGGTGGGGGAGTTCACCACCCTGCAGGACCGGATGGCGCTGCGCATCGAGCAATCGAAAGACAATGGCCATCAGTTGCTTGGCATTTTCGCGCGGTTTTCCTCCCCCAAGGGCCAGGTGCTGACCATTTCGGCGCGTGAAGGGCGATTTCTCTCGCTGAAGGACCATCCCGACACCATCGTGCTGCGCCTGACCGACGGACAGATCATTCAGGATGAACCCGGCGCCAGTCCCCGCGTGCTGAGCTTCTCGCGCCACGATTTGCCGATCGACTTGCCCGCGCTGGAAAAATTCCGCGAACGCGGCGGAAATGAGCGGGAATACATCCTGCCACAATTGCTGCGGATCGGCTGGAGCGACCAGGTGACCCAGAAGCTGCGCAACGAGGCGCGAGCGAGCCTCAACTTCCGGCTGGTTGAGGTGGTGATGATGTTGCTGCTGCCACTGTTGGCGGTAGCACTGGCGGTGCCACCCAAACGCTCGACTTCGCCGCTCGGGGTGTTCGTCTCGATCGTGATGGTCGTGGCCTATCACAAGGTCAATGAATACGGTCAGGCAGCCGGAGCCCAGGGCCGGTTCTCGCCCGAAGTGATCCTGTGGGGGCCCTTCGTGATTTTCGCCGCGCTGATCCTGTGGATGTACTGGCGGGTCGCTTATGTGCCTGGCGGCCAGCCGATCGGTGCGCTTGAGAAATTCTTCTCGGTTGCAGGCAAAAAGATCGCAGCCTTGTGGAAGCGCCAGCGGCGCAAAGCCGGGGCCGCCTGATGTTTGCCGGCATGTTTCCTTCGCGCACCCTGACGCTTTATCTGGTGCGACTGTTCATCACCCGGATCCTGGGCGTCCTGTTGCTGCTGGTGCTGATTCTGCAGATGCTCGACCTGCTATCCGAAAGCGGCAAGATCCTGGCCGTGCCAGGCAATGGTCAGGGCGAAATCTGGTATTACCTGTCTTTGCGGGTGCCGCAACTGATCGCCCGGTTCCTGCCCTATTCGGTGCTGCTGGCAACACTGTTCACCTTCTGGCCGCTCAACCAGAACAGCGAAGTAATCGCGATGCGTGCGGCCGGGCTTTCCGCGCATCAGGTGCTGGCGCCGATGCTGCTGACCGCTGCCGTGATCAGCCTTGCCAGCTTCGTCTTCAACGAGACCGTGGTGACCCGCACAACCGGCACGCTCAAACAATGGAGCGCGCTCAAATATGCTCCGCTGCCCAAGGACACCGGATTCAAGGCCAATGTCTACCTGCGCGACGGAACCGATATCCTGACAGCCACCAAGGTGACTGGCCAGGGCAATGCGATCATCATGACCGGGGTCACCTGGTATCGCCGCGACAATGGCGGAATGGTGGTCGAGCAACTGCGCAGCGACCGCGCCAGCTATGCCGCGCCCGGCTGGCGGCTGGAAAATCCACGCCGTTTCGAAGTGCGCACCACCATGCAGCAACAGCTTGGCAATCAAGTGGTTGGCGCCGGAATCAGCCCGGCGCAAGTGATGGTCGGCAAGGTCGATCCTGACGGGCAGAACGTGTTCGAACTGCACCGCTCAATCCAGGCGCTCAAGGCTTCCGGTCGCCGCACCAGCGAATTGGAAGGCAAGTGGTGGCACAAATTCTCAGGCCCGCTATCGGCCCTGCTGATGCCGCTGCTCGGCTCGGTCGCGGCCTTTGGCCTCGCCCGCTCGGGCCAGTTGCTGGTCCGCGCGATTGCAGGGATGGCCTTGGGCTTTGCCTATTTCGTGGTTGACAACGCCGCGCTCGCCATGGGCAATTTTGGCGGCTACCCGGCGCTGATCGCGGCCTGGGCCCCGTTCATGCTGTTTTTCCTGGTCGGCGAGACCGTCCTGGTCAGGACCGAGGAATAGGAATTTAGCGCTGGAGCATGGTGCTACGAGCGATCTTGGCCAGCAGCGGCATGAAGCCGGTGTAGCTGGCTTTCCCATATGTCGAGCCCGCCCCGAGGTGCGCGGTGATCCGGCGGTGGGCCTCGCCCAGCGAGTGATAGGGCATTGAGGGCAGCAGGTGGTGCGTGGCGTGATAGCGCAGCCCGACCGGGGCCCACAGCGGAGCCAGCAATTCGGGCGGCGGGACGTTGACCGAATCGAGGTATTGCCCGGTTACCGTCATCGCTTCGCCATCGTTTTCCCACAGGTGCGCGACCAGGGTACGGATCTGGTTGAGCACGGCAGTGGCTGATACTACAGCTATCGCGGTCAGCAGCGGACGCCATCCCCAGGTCTGGGTGCTGGCGAGCAAAGCCCACGACCAGACGAACACGCCGGCTTCCTGCCAGAACACCATCCGCGCGAAATCGCCTTCGGGCGGGCGGCGGCGGAAATCAGGGTTGATAGACAGCGACGAAGCGCGTTCCCAGACCAGCTTGCGCAGCGGCGGGATGATCGCACCCAACGGCACCAGGATTGCCGAACGGATCAACAGTCCGACCGGCAGAAGCGCGGCGATCAGGATAAAGGCCGGCAGCCGCCACGGCTCCATTAGCGCCAGCGGCATATATTCGGGATCTTCGGCCGTGCCATAACGGGTCCGGGCGTGATGCAGGGTGTGGACCCCTTCGTACATGTAGGAAGGGGTAAGCATCGGAATTCCGACCAGAACGTTCCAGACGAAGCGGAAGCCGGGTAGCGCGGTCTTGTGGATATGGGTCAGCTCGTGAATGAATAGCAGCGCCCGGTAAAGGGTGAACACGCCGACAATCCCTGCCAGCCAGGCCTGCCAGCCGCCCAGCAGCACCGCCCCGGCGATTCCGGCATAGCCGACCGCGGCCGATACCAGCATGTCGGGCCAGTAGATCTCGGGCCGGGCGGCCGAAATGTCGCGGGTCAGCTCAACCGCCGCGCGCAGCATTGCCATGTCGTCGGGGATCGCCGACTTGGCCGGTGCGGCAGTGATGTTTTCCTGTACGGTCATTCGCATAAGGGTCCGTGTGGTGGGCACATGCCGATCCATCGGCTTGACAATGTGGCTATGGCAAACGCAGGTCGCATTGACCCTGAACAAAGGCAGCATCGTGGCAGAATCAGAGATAATTGTCGCACCCATGGCGGGCAAGGCCGACCTCAACGCTTTTATCGATCTGGCTTATCGGTTGAACCGATCCGATCCCAACTGGGTGCCGCCATTGCGCAACGAAGTGGCCGAGCTGCTTAACCCGGCCAAGAATCCGTTCTTCGAACACGCTGATGTGCAGCTGTTCCTGGCCCGTCGCGGCGATGCAGTCGTCGGGCGGATTTCCGCGCATATCGATCATCTGGCGACCGCAATGGACCCTATACAGGGCATGGGTCCGGGCACCGGTAACTGGGGCCTGCTTGAGGCTGAGGACGAATCGGTAGCCGCCGCCCTGATCGCCCGAGCCGAACAGTGGTTGAAAGACCAGGGCATGACCCGCGTGCTTGCCCCGCTGTCCATGTCGATCTGGGAGGAACCGGGCCAGCTGACCAAGGGCTTCGATCATCCCCCCACCGTGATGATGGGCCACCAGCCAGAGCGCTATCAACACTATATCGAGGCGCTGGACTATGCCCCCGCCAAGCTGCTGCGGACCTATGATCTGGACATCATCAATCCGTTCCCGCCGCTGATCGAGCGGATCGTCCAGTCGGGCGAGCGCAATTCCAAGATCAAGGTACGCAACGTTGACAAGTCGAAGTTCGATGCAGAGGCTGGGATCATCCTCCACATCCTCAACGATGCCTGGTCGGACAATTGGGGTTTTGTCCCATTTACCGATCGCGAAATCGCCTATGCCGGCAAGAAGTTCAAACCGATTGTCCGCGAAGATCTGATTCAAATCGCCGAGTATGAAGGCGAGCCGGTCGCTTTCATGATGACCCTGCCGGATCTTAACGAACAGCTGATCGGGATGGGCGGTAGCCTGTGGCCGTTCAATTGGGCCAAACTGCTGTGGTGGCTGCGCATGCCGCGAACCAAGACCATGCGGGTGCCGCTGATGGGCGTGCTCAAAAAACACCAGGGCAGCCGTCTCGCCAGCCAACTGGCCTTCATGATGATCGAATATATCCGCCGCAGCGCGGTCAGCCGTTACGGCGCGACCCGCGGCGAGATTGGCTGGGTGCTCGACGACAACCAGGGCATGAACGCGATCGCCGATGCGATCGATAGCACGGTCAACAAGGAATACACGATCTACGAGAAGGGGCTTTAATCCTCCCCCTTGGGGGAAGGGGACCATGCGCAGTATGGTGGAGGGGCACGCGGAAGCAGTCCTTACCGCGCCGGAGAGGCCGGGATCACCCGCGCGTACCCCTCCACCACCTTCGGTGGTTCCCCTCCCCGTGCCGGGGAGGAACTATTCCTCGCGGTCCACCGCGCTGGTCACCGCCACGTCCATCGTCACATTGCCCAGCGTCCGCATGATATCGGGCAACATTTCAACCGCGACTAACAACGCCAGCGGGGCGATCGGAACGCCCATGGCGTTGGCGATCGGGCCGACCGAGATCACGAAGCTGATCGTGCCGGGCAGCGAGACCGAGCTTAGCGAAACCAGAAACGCCACGAACACCCCCGCCGCGAGCGCCGCAGCGGATAGCGGCGTTCCAGTCAGGTGCGCGGCATAGATCGCCACCCCCATGTTCATCGCCGGGCTGGTCGCGCGGAAGATCGCTACCGCCAGCGGCAAGGTAAAATCGGCAGTCGCCTCGCGCACACCCAGTTTGCGGGTTGCGGCCAGCATCGCCGGTAAGCTGGCGAGCGAGGATTGGGTGGAGATCGCGACGGCGTTGACTGGCACCATGGCCCGGGCAAAGTCCCCAAGGCTCCGTCCGCCCAGCGTCGTGGCCAGGCCATAACCCGCCAGCAGCACCACGAAGCCCGCGGCGCTGACCACCACGATGTAGTGCGCTAGCGCCCCGATCGCGTCGGCCCCGGTCTGCGCACCCAGAGTGACCGCCAACCCGAACACGCCGAGTGGGGCCAGCATCAGCACCCAGCCGACGATCACCATCATCGCCCCGGCGAGTCCTTCGAAGAATGTCACCACCGACTGGCGCTGGGCTGCTCCAATCCGGGTCAGCGCCAGAGCGAACAGCGACGCGAAGATCACCACCGGCAGCATGGCCCCATCAGCGGCGGCGGCAAAGATGTTTTCCGGCATCATCGCGTTCAGGATATCGGCCACGCCCGGCACCTTGCCGGCATCGGCAGGCCCGCCACTGAGCGCTACGACCGCCTTTTCAGGGACCGGGAACATGGCCAGCAGGGCCGGTACCAGCAACGCCGACATGGTGCCGGCTGCCAGCAGGACCACCACGAACATGCCGACCGCGCGCCGCGCCAGGTGTCCGCCTTCCGCCGCAGCCAGAGTCTGCGAGATCCCGGTCACTACCAGGCCGATCACCAGTGGCAGAATCGTCAGCTGCAAGGCCCGCAACCACAAACTGCCCATCGGCCCCGCCACTGCGAGGAGCGAATCGAGCGCCGCACTGCCCTTCAGCACGATCGCTGCAAGGAATCCCAGCACCAATCCGGCAAAGGTCAGCAGGGCGGGAACGCGGATTTCGGGAAAGGCCCCGGCCGCCGGTTGCTGTGTCATCATTGCTCCCCGAAACTGTCTTACAGGGCGTGACTTTAGCGCCGCAAACCGACATAGCAATTTCTTGAAGGTTCACCTGTTACGGAATGCCCATGGGACGCAACTATTTCGGCACGGACGGGATCCGGGGCAAGACCAACGCGGGGGTGATGACCGCCGCCGTCGCGATGAAAGTCGGCCAGGCCGCCGGTACCCGGTTCCTGCGCGGCAAGCACCGCCACCGGGTGGTGATCGGCAAGGACACGCGGCTTTCAGGCTACATGATCGAGAATGCGCTGGTCGCCGGCTTCACCAGCGTCGGGATGGACGTGGTGCTTACCGGGCCGCTCCCCACCCCGGCGATCGCGATGCTGACCCGCGAGCTGCGCGCCGACGTTGGCGTGATGATCTCGGCCAGCCACAACCCCTATGAAGACAACGGGATCAAGCTGTTCGGCCCCGATGGCTTCAAGCTCTCTGACGAGGATGAACTGGCGATCGAGGTTATGCTGGGCCAGGACCTGGCGCTGGCCCCCGCGGCCGAGATCGGCCGGGCTCGCCGGATCGAGGACGCTCGCGGGCGCTATATCCACGCGGTCAAGGGCTCGCTGCCCGATGATGTCCGGCTCGACGGGCTGAAGATCGTGGTCGATTGCGCCAACGGCGCGGCCTATCAGGTTGCGCCCTCGGCAATGTGGGAACTGGGCGCGGAAGTAATCGCGGTCGGGGTCCAGCCCAACGGCGTGAACATCAACGACAAGTGCGGCTCCACCCACCTCGCCCTGATCAAGGAGACCGTGGTCGCGAGCGGGGCTGACATCGGCATTGCGCTGGATGGTGATGCCGACCGGCTGATCGTGGTCGATGAAAAGGGCCAGACCGTCGACGGCGACCAGATCATGGCGCTGATCGGCACGCAATTGGCCGCGCGCGGTGCCTTGCGCGGCGGCGGGGTGGTGGCGACGGTCATGTCCAACCTCGGGCTGGAACGATTTCTTGCCGGGCAGGGCCTGACGCTGGAGCGGACCAAGGTTGGCGATCGCCACGTGCTTGAAAAGATGAAGGCCGATGGCTTCAATCTGGGCGGCGAGCAATCGGGCCATATGATCCTGCTCGATCACGGCACCACTGGCGATGGTACCGTGGCGGCGCTGCAAGTGCTGGCCGCGCTGGTCCAATCGGGCAAGCGGGCGAGCGAACTACTCCACCTGTTCGATCCGGTCCCCCAGCTTTTGAAGAACGTCCGCTTTGCCGGCGGCAAGCCGCTCGACAACGACCGGGTCAAGGCGGTGATCGCCGAGGCCGAAGCCGCGCTGATCGGCAAAGGGCGCCTGGTGATCCGCCCTTCGGGTACCGAACCGGTGATCCGGGTGATGGCCGAAGGCGACGATGGCAAGCAGGTCGAACAGGTCGTCGATGCGATTTGCGACGCGGTAAAGGAAGCAGCCGATGCTTGAGATGCGCCCCGATTGCGAGAAGTGCGGGGCCGATCTGCCGGCGGAACAGCCCGGCGCCTTCATCTGCAGCTTCGAATGCACCTTCTGCACCGAATGCGCCGACCTGCTTGACGAGCGTTGCCCCAATTGCGGCGGCGAACTGATGGACCGGCCCAGCCGGGCGAAGCATTTGCATGACAAGCACCCGCCCAGCACCGTCCGCAAGTTCAAGGGATAATGCCCCCGCCCCGCATCCTTGTCATTGCCGGGTCCGACAGCTCCGGCGGTGCAGGCATCCAGGCCGATATCAAGACCATCACCATGATCGGCGGCTATGCGATGACCGCGATCACCGCGATCACCGCGCAGAACACGCTGGGCGTCACCGCGGTCGAAGTGCTCTCTCCCGGGCTGATCGCCGCGCAGATCGATGCCTGCGTCAGCGATATCGGGATCGATGCGGTCAAGATCGGGATGCTCGGTTCGCCAGAGATCGCCGCCGTCGTCGCCGAGCGGCTGAAGGCGCTGAGCGTGCCCATCGTGTTCGATCCGGTGATGATTGCCACCAGTGGCGCGGCTTTGGCCGATACGGCGACGATCGCCGGATTTGAACGGCTGATGCAGCTGGCCACGCTGACCACCCCCAACGTTGCTGAACTGGACGCTTTGGGCGGCCACGAGGGGATGCAGGCCCGAGGCGTCGCCTACCTCGCCAAGGGCGGCGATGCAGAAGGCGAGCGGGTCGAGGACGCGCTGGTCCTGCCCGGAGAGGCGCCGCACGTCATGGCGGCGGCGCGAATCCACACCCGCCACACACACGGTACCGGCTGCACCCTGTCCAGCGCAATCGCGACCTATCTCGGCAAGGGCTTGCCGCTGCCCGAAGCGGTCGACCGGGCGCGGCTGTTCGTCCGCTCCGCGCTGCGCGCCGCGCCCGGCTTTGGCGCCGGACACGGCCCGCTGGGGCATACCGAAGCGCGCGGTTAGCGCGGCTGCTGGTTCGTCCAGGCAAAGGCCAGTATGTCGGCCACCTCATCCCGGCGGACGTCTTCAGTGCTCCCGACGCCGTGCCCGGCACGATCATCGCTGCGCAGCCAGATCGGCAGGTTTGGCCACCTGGCCTTGGCCCGCGCCACGAACTTGGCCGTCATCCACGGCGCCACCCGGCGGTCGTTCATCCCGATCACCATCATGGTTGGCGGAAGGCCGCTGGCGCCGGGAATCATCTGGTAGGCATCCATTGCTACCAGATCCCTGAATTGCTGCGGGTTGGCCGGATCGCCAATTTCGGTGAACTGGTTCGCGCCATTTTCGGCAAAGCCGATCCGGGTCGCGTTGACGATCCCGACCCTGGTGATCAGCCCGCCAAATGCCTGCGGCTTGCGCAGGACGGCCCCGGGGACCAGCGTGCCGGCCATCGAAGAACCTGTCGCGATCGGTCCCTGTATGGGAGCGATCCCCTTGGCCGTCAGCGTCTCGGCACAGGCGATCAGGTCCTCCTGTCCGCGCGGCTTGTTGGGGCCGCGCCCGCCTTCGTGCCAGGCCCGGCCACGTTCTCCGCCGCCGCGCACCCCGCAATAGGCAGCCGCCCCGCCCTTGGCGATAAAGGCCATGAGATTGCGGTTGTAGAACGGGGTCGAGGTATCGATCCCATAGCCGCCATAGGCTTCGACTAGCGTCGGCACGCGGCCGGTAGCACTGTTCAGCCGCGTTACCACCAACGGAACCTTCGTCCCATCGGCACTGACCGCTTCGTAGCGTTCGACGACAATATCCTTGGCGCCGCTCCACACACCGCCTTCCACGCCCGTTGCGCTGATCTGGCCATTGCGTACCACAAAGGCCGAATTGTTTCGGGTCCAGCCGCTCATTTGCAAGATCAGCGCATTTTCAGCCCCGTCTGTACCGTATCCGCCGAAAGTCCCCTCGAAGGGCAGCTTGACCTCGCGCATAGCGCCGGCGCCCCCTGGCATAAAGAACAGCCGGGCCACCCCATCGGTGGCGGCAAGCAGGTAAAGCCCGCCGCGCGTTGCGACCACGTCGGTCAGGAGCAGGTTATCACTGCCGCGCAGCAAAACCTTGGCCGGCCCCGGTCGGCCCGCCGCATCGAAGCGCTGCACCTTCAGATCGCGGGCCGAATTGGTCTTGGACGTGACCGTGAACATCCGGTCTCCAAGCAGCGCAAGCCCGTTGACCTGGTCATCGAGAGCGGCAACTTGGGCCCAGGCCGGCTTGCCGGCCATCAGTGCGGAAGCCTTGGTCACGTAGACATTGAGATCGGCCCGCGCTCCGCCGCCGATGCCGATCGCATAAGGGCTGAGCACACTGTAATAGACACCGGGAAACTCTTCGATCTTGAGGTTGGCGCCAGGAAAGCCCGCGCCGAGCACTTTGACCGGAGTGCCGCCGCTGAGCGGTCGCAGCCACGCTGACATCCCCTTCAACGCATCGCCGTCGATCGGCTTTTCGGCCAACTGTCGATAGACTATCATTCCACCGGGCAGGAACGTGGCCGAGCCTTCGCCCCAGACGTTTTCAACTTTTGGGTAGGCTTCCTTGCCGCTGAGGGTATCGAAGAAGTGCAACGCGCCGACTTCAGAACCGCCGGTTGACAAGTGAACCGCAACCGTCTTGCCATCGGGCGAGAGTGAGAAGGCGCCCATCGTAGAAAGCTTGTCGCCTCCAACCGTGGCAGGATCGACGAGCACCCGTGTACCATTTGCATCGCGGACTACCAGCTTGCCTGTCTGTTCACCGGGCAAGGTGCGAGACCAGATTTCGGTGCCGCCACCACGCTGATAGCCGCCCTGCCGCATCTGGCTTGAGGCAGTAGTGGTGAACAGCCCAGCAAACTCGGCGCGATCGGGCAAGGCATCGAGCATGGCCCGGGTTTGGAGGGATTGCGTGCGAACCCAGCCGCCCCATTCGTCCTTGGTGGCTGGATTTTCCATCCAGCGGTATTCGTCATTCAACGTGATGCCGTGTACCGTCTCGGTCAGCGGCACCGCGCGCGCGGTGTTCGGTCCGCCGGTCTGGGCGGTCAGCGCGGCGAAGGGAATGAGGGCGGCAATGGCCGCAGCATAGGACATCAAGATTGTGGATCGCACGGAATGGGGCTCCTTGGTCAGAGGACAACGCGTGCGACCGCGTGAAGGACCCGCCGATATTCCGGCTGTATTGCAGAGACTAACAATCCGGCGGCGCGGCGCAAGCCCTCCGCCGCCGGTTTTGCGCCATCAATCGAGCGCGTAGAACTCGCGGATCACGGCCCAGGCTTCCTCGGCTGTTTCGACCCAGTGGAACAGCTTCAGATCATCGGGATTGATCACGCCTTCTTCGGCCAGGGCATCGAAGTTGACCACCCGGTTCCAGAACGCATTTCCAAACAACAGGATAGGGATCGGCTTCATCTTGCCGGTCTGGATCAGGGTCAGCAGTTCGAAGAATTCGTCGAAGGTCCCGAACCCGCCCGGGAACACCGCCACGGCCCGCGCCCGCAGCAGGAAGTGCATCTTGCGCAGCGCGAAGTAGTGGAACTGGAAGGCCAGTCGCGGGGTGACGTAGGTGTTGGGCGCCTGCTCATGCGGCAGGACGATGTTGAGCCCGATCGTCTCGGCCCCGGCCTCTACCGCGCCGCGGTTGGCAGCCTCCATGATCGATGGTCCCCCGCCCGAGCAGACCACGAACTGGCGCATGCCCTGTTCGACGATGTTGCAGCTCGAAGCGATGTGGGCGAGCCGCCGCGCTTCTTCGTAATAGCCCGAATTGGCCGCGAGCCGCTCGGCCACGGCCTTGCGCTCAGGCGGGGCATTGGCGACCAGTTCCGCCGCCTTTTCTGGCGAGGGAATCCGGGCCGAGCCATAGCAGACCAGGGTCGAGCCGATATTGGCCTCGTCGAGCAGCATCTCGCATTTCAAGAGTTCGAGCTGGAACCGGACCGGCCGCAATTCCTCACGCAGGAGGAAGTCGGTATCCCGATAGGCGAGCTTATAGGCCGGACTGCGGGTTTGCGGAGTGCTGTGATCCTGCGAATCGACAAAGCCTGCTTCCTGCTCGGCCTTGTAGAAGCGGCGACGATGGAGCCGCTTTTCCTTTTCTTCTTCTGTCATTGCCTCCTTTTCGCTGGTTCCGGCGCCGCTGTCAAAGCGGAACGCCAAACAGCGCAAAAGCCGCGCTTGCTGCGGGCCGGTGTGTGGCTCGGAGATGGGGGAGATGGATGCCCGACAAGGATTCGAACCTTGATTGACGGAGTCAGAGTCCGCTCTCTTACCATTAGAGGATCGGGCAATCGCTGCGGCCCCTAAACCGCAGAATTCTGCGGGTCAAGGGGTTTGTTCGGGCGGCGGTGCGACGGAATTCAAGTCGCACGTGCGACTTGCATTGATGTCAGTAGGCTTTCAAGCGCCCGGCGCTGGTAGTCGAGCCACCAATCCCGTGCAGCATTGGCCACCGCTTTATCGGCCAGGTGGCGGCGAAACGCGCGGGGGCCAAGTGTGCGGAGCAAATCCTGGTACATGGCATCGCTGGTCAGCACGTACCAGTGGCGGCTCATGCTTCCTTCTCCAGTGCTTCGCGGGCGGCTTTGGTGCGCAGGGCGTGGGCCATGGCGGCGCAGGCGGCGCGGGTGTTGCCGGGCATGTAGGTATCGAGGATCGAGCGCTTGCCGAGAATCATGTGGCCGCTGATTGCGGTGATGCCGGGCATTTCGCAGCCGAGGTCTTTCATCATGACCATGCCGGAGCGGCGCAGATCGCGGAATTGGGCGTGGCCGAGCCCGGCCTTTGCCAGCGCCTTGCGGGCGCGGCGGCGGAACAGGAAATCGGGGCAGGCGCGGGCGGGCTGGCTATCATCGGGGACCAGCCACTGGCTGCGCGCGAAGGCAACATCGACCGGGGCGTGGAGGAACGGCGGCACCGGGCAATCGACCCAGGCCCCGGTCTTTGACTGGCGCAGGCGGAAGCCCATGACCTTGCCCGCCGTGGCGCTGCCGGCAGGCCCGGCCAGCACGGCGCGATCGGCGGGGGCGCAGTTTTCAATCTCTCGCCAGGCCAGCTGGGTGAGGCCAAGCAGATCGCCTTCGCGCTGGATCATCCACAGCCCGAGGGTGAAGGCCAGCCCGACTGCGGGAAAGCCGATTGCTTCGGCAGCGGTGTGAGCGGCCTGAACCTGATCGGCTTGCAATATGACGTCGCGCGGGGCGGCTTCGCGGATGCGAATCGCGGCGGTGGGATTGAGCGGCAGCCAGCCCTGGGCCATGCACCAGTTGAGCAGCAGGCGCAGGACGCGGAGAACCGCGCCCGCGACATGGAGCGAAGCGGGGCTGTCATCGGCGCGGGCGGCCAGCAGCACGCCGCGCAGATCGCGGCACATCTGCACATCGAGCCCATCGAGCGGCAGGGTGCCATCGAGCGCCCAGGCGCGGAGCCAGTTCAGGCGGCTGCGATATTCGCGGCGGGTGGCAGGCTTCAGCTGATCCCATTCGGGCGAGGCCATGAAGGCATCGACCACATCGCCGAAAGTGCGGCGGCGCGGGGCCTGGGCAGGCTGGCCGTGGCCAAGCCCGGCCGACCAATCGGCCAGCTGGCGGTTCAGATCGAGCGCGGCCAGCAGCGCGGCGGTGGCATCGGTGCCCAGCGCGCGGTTGGTCCAGCCCAGCTTGCGCAGCTTTGGCGACGGTTTCCAGTGCCAGGCGGTGCGGCCATCGGCGCGCGGCTTGCCATGGAGGAACGGGATCTGGCGGCGGTTGGTCATCGGTGTGGCTTTGCTGCCGGAGGGGTCCACCCCATTGCGATCAAGGCGTCTCGCACCGTCTGCTCTTGCAGCCGTATAACCTCTGTTGCCAGCTTATGAATCTTCCGCCCATCGTGAAATTCACTGGTCAGCTCAATCAGATCAGAATTGTAGTCAACAATGACTGTGTAGCCAAAAAAGTCGGTCATACGAGTTGTCATGGCAAGACCTCCAGTTCGGCCAGCAGCCAGGCGGGCGCGGGAAGCGCACCGGAATAGTAGCGTTCGGCGGTGCGCCGGTTGATCCCGCGCGATTCGGCGAAGGCGGCATAGCCACCGTGGCGCTTGATATGGGCGCGGATTTCGGGGAGTTTCGGGCAAGTCATAAGCGGCCTTTCGATTGCCGGTGCCGGATGGTGAATCCGATGGGCGGCGGGGTCAAGGGGAACCCCGCCGCCGTGGGGTTAGTCGCGCCACGTAAGGGCCTTGACGGCCCACATCTGTGCGCCCTGCAGTTCGGTGATCGCGATCGAGGCGAGGCGCTTGGCTTCGGGGCTGGTGGTGGGAGCGTTGCGATAGTCGTTCATCCGGTCAATCTCTGCCGCAAAGCCGAGCTTGCACTGGTGCACGGCATCGTCGCCGCTGGGATTGAAGGAAAGGCCTACGGCCTGTTCGCCATAGGTCATTTCGTGTTCGGTAGGCATAACGATTTCCTTATGTGGGTGCCGGGTGCCGCCCGGCGCGGATCAATCGCCGAACAGTTCGGCGGTGCATTCCAGGCAGTGTTCGCCGCTCATATCTTCGGGCAGGAAATAGCCGTGGCAGTTTTCGCAAATCACGGTGCCTTCGGGCTGATCGGGATCGTCAGCCATCAGCCCAGCCCCAGCGCGGAGGTGTAGAGGTCAACCAGCGTCTGGAATTCGGCGCGATCGTCTGGCTTCATCTTCCACAGGCGATAGGCGGCGCGCATGGCCTTGGAATCATAGCCCACGGCTTTGCCTTCGGCGTACACATCGCGGATATCGTTGGCGATGCCCTTCTTCTCTTCCTCCAGGCGGTCGATCCGTTCGAACAGGAGGCGCAGGCGATCATCGGTTGCAGTGGGCATTGGTGGTCCTTTCTTGGGTTAAGCTGGTGGTTGCTCGATGGCGGAAAACAGCTTGGCAAAGGCGATGGCGCGCATATCCTCAAGGTGGCGGGCCTGGCTGGCGATGACGCCTTCGGATTGTTTGCCCTGGGTTGGCCGCAGTCCGCAGTCCCAAAGCTGGTCGATCAGGGCCTGCGCTTCATCGGGACCGAGCTGGAACAGCGGCGCGGGTTCAAGGTGGCCAGCGGGGAAATCATCGACCAGGAATTGCGTGGCAATTTTGCGCGTGCCGCCCTGGCTGTATTCGGCCAGGTGGAAGGCGATGGCATCACCCTTCCAAAGCTGGCGGGTGGCGATAAGCCTGTAGTTGGGTTCGTTCACAGCAACGCTCCATCGGGCGCGCGGATTGCGGCCCATTGTTCGGGGTAGGCGGGGTAATCGCCGGGGCGTTCGAGCTGGCGGCGGCAGGGCGCGATCCAGCGGTGGCGGGTATCGGCCGGCTGCTCTGCATCGGGGGCGGTGAGCCAGACATAGAGATTGGTGGCCGTGGCGGTGCTGGCCTTGCGGGGCTTGCCATCATCATCGAGGTTAAAAGGATCGGGCGCGCCTGGCTGAATCAGGCGGCCCTTGAGCATCACGACCCGTTCAACATAGGTAACCACGTAGTGCGGCGGGCGCGGCAGGTTGAGCTGCTGATAGCGCTTCTTGCCCTCTGTAAAGGCGGTGCGCTGAATTGCGGCAACGCCACAGCGGGCGCGATCGAGCGCGGTGGTAATGAACCGTTCGGCCAGATTGAAAGGGAAATTGCTGACAATCCAATCATGCCCGCGCGGGGCCATGGGCATCAGGAAATCGGCAATCGCGTGGTCATCGCTGTAGCGGTGCACGTCGGTGGCTTCGACGCGGGCGAAATATTCGCGGAGCGGGCGGGCCATATGGCCCTCGCCGCAGGCCGGTTCCCAGCAGGACTGTTCGCCCAGCGGTTCGCCCAGATCCAGCAGGAACTGGCACAGCGCGCGGGTGGCCCAGGGCGGCGTGGGGAAATAATCGAGGCTATCGTGCGGTTCGGCACGTTGCTGCATGACGGCGGCGGAGCGGTTCTGGGTGGTCATTTTCGTTCGATCCACCAAGACAGCCCCCGCAATTCATCCCATTGGATGCGCAGGGTGTAGGGAAACAGCCAGTCGAACAGCGGCCAAGTGGCCAAGGCAATTGCAAGAATCACCACCAAGCGTTCAATATCGCTCACACCCCCGCCCCCCGGCCCAGCAGCATGGCGCCTTCGGCCAGCCAGCGCAGCACGGTGACCAGGCCGACCAGCGCCAGCCAGCAGACCGCGAACAGGAACAGATTGAGCGCGGCGGGGCTGGCCCATTGTTCGGGCAGCTCGTCGGGTTCATCCTGCCAGCCAAAGGCAGCGCGCGAGGCGGCGACGGGATCGGGTTCAGTCATGCCGCAAGCCGGATCAAGGTGTTGGCGTGGCACCAGTCGCTGGTCAGCGGGCACCAGCAGGCAAGGTCGCGCCCGGCAAGACGAGGCAGACCGGTGAGGATCGCGCTGCGTTTGCGGGCGAGAGCATCGATTTCCGAAGGCGAGAAGCCACGGCTTTCCAGCAGCAGCGCGCCAACCCGCCCGGCCAGCCAGTTTTCATAGTAGATCACCGAGCGGGCATGGCCGCCGACCCGGTCCTGAAACGGGTTGCCCCAGACGGTTGGCCGACCGACGTAGATCGCGCCGGGCGGCAGGGTGGCAAGTTTTCGGCGGGAACGGCGGATGCGCCGGGTGGTGCAGGTCATATCGGTGGTTCCGGGGAAAAGGGTGGCAGCCAGGATGGGCACCTGGCTGCCGGGATGGACTGCTCTCAATCGGCGACCTGACGGGCCTGTTCGAGAAACGGATCGTATTCGCGGGCGATGCGGAATTCATAGACGCCCGGTTCAAGCGCGTGCGGGGCGTGCGGTGTTCCGGCATCCTGGATCAGCGCAGCCGGGGTATCGAGCAGCGCATAAAGGACACGCATACCTGCGGGCGGGTTGGGCACCTCAAGCACTTCGGCCGGTCGATCGAGCACATGGTGGTGGCCGCTTTCAGAATGGCTGATGATCGGGCGACCGTGCTTGTCATGCTCGGTCGCCGGGTTCAGTCCGCTGGGCAATTCGGCTACGCGGAAAATCGTGATTTCCCCCTGTGCTCCAATAATTTTACGATGCTGCATTGGTCAGTCTCCTTTTTGTGCTGGCCGCTTAGGTGCGGATGCTGGGGTAGGAAAATTCATGGGGAGCCAGGCCCAGGCGCCAGGCCTGGGCGGCGTGGACGGTGGCGATATCATCGGGAACGCCCTCGACAATGGTGCCGTTGCGCGGGCATTCAGCCTTGAGAAAGCGACCGGGGCGCGCCAGGCCGAGCTTCTTACCCGAAACCTCGATCAGTTCGCCGTGAGCGGGATCGGGATCAGCGTCGATCAGGGTGTAGCCGAGCAGATCGAGCATCCGGGCCATGCCAATCATGTTGACCCCGGCTGCGCGCAGTTCTACGTCGCGCGATTTCAGCACCTCGACCGGATCGAGGCTGGTGCGATGGCGGACCCAGCGGGCGGGGACGCGGGCACCGTGCCAGGAATAAAGCTCGGTCCCGTCGCGCCAGCGGCAAAACGGGCCATCTTCACCGTGCGGGCGGTTCTGATCGTCAACCGTCAGCAGCTCGGGCCGGTCCGAAATCATGCAGAAATCGGGGTGCATGATGCGTGGGCCGGAACGTTCGGACAGGACCCGCCAGTGATTGTAGGCGCTGTAATCGAGCGGCAGCTGGGCCACGTCCTGAAAGAAGGTCAGGAAGCTGTCATAGGCCGACCACTGGTTGCCTCCTTGCCACATGCGATAGGCCTGCGCGGCGCAAGCAAGGCCAAAGCCACCGACCAACAGTTCGTCCGCGCAGCGGCGCAAATCGCCGGGCACGACGTACCAGTTGCTGTAGTCCGGCGCGGAAGGCGATTTGTCTTTCTTGCTTCTAGTTGCGCTTAAAGTTGCGTTGTAAGTTGCGCTGTCAGTTGCGCTTCTAGTTGCG
>CAZOSI010000007.1:10347-15098 GCA_964582485.1 uncultured Novosphingobium sp. | reverse complement strand
AGTTGCGCTTCTAGTTGCGCTTCTAGTTGCGCTGTCAGTTGCGCTTAAAGTTGCGCTGTCAGTTGCGCTTCTAGTTGCGCTGTCAGTTGCGCTGTCAGTTGCGCTTAAAGTTGCGCTTAAAGTTGCGCTTTGGTTGTGCAGATACCAGCGGGCGGCGGCGAAGCCACCGGCGAATGCCAGGACAAATGGACTGGGCACGAACACCACGTGCTTGGGCGGCGGCAGGTTGGCCGCTGCGTAGAGGCCGTGGACAGCGGCAATGCAGGCCTGGCGATCATCCTCGTCCATAGCCTTCGTTGACATGGCGTTGGCGATCCAGCGATCACGCCATTCTGGAAAGCGGGCCTGGTGTTCGGGGCGGAGGGTATAGAGCTTAGCTATTTTCGGTTCCTTCGGTAAGCAGCCCGGCCAGCCTGCGATCGCAGCTTTCGGCGATGGCGAGGCAGAGGGCGGCGAGTTTGAGGGCGGCCTGCCGGGTGGCCTCCATGCGGTGGAGTGAGGCGTTTTCGCGCATCCGGGCATAGGGGCGATCGGCGGCGCGGGCCAGATCGTACAGATCCAGATCGTCGTCAGCCTGGGCGGTGTGGCCGTGGCGCAGGACCTGATCGGTGCGGATTGCCTGCAAGCGGGCCAGTGCCCCGCCCGCGCCGAGGGGAATGGGCGCGGGCGGGTTTGCCGCCGCTGCACACGCGAGGTCGCGTAACGCGCGGAGCGGCGGCAAGGTGAAAAGGGGTTCGTTCTGGTCGGTCGCCTGCGCTAATGTTCGCCCTGCGGGCTCCATGCCGGCAGGCTTAGGCAGCGTGTCCCCCGCTGGGTTTGACGATTGCAGCGTGTCCCCCGCTGCGGGCGGAGTTGCGGAGGGTACACCCGCAGCGGGGGGATTGTCCGGCACGGCCGGGTCTGTCTGGCCGAAACCAGACTGCGCGTGCCGGACAAAGGGGGAATCGTGGATCATGTGCGCGGATCCTCTATCGGTTGCACGAATTGCCGGGCCTGCTGGGCGCCGTGATCGAACCACAGCGCGCCCTTGGTGCCGGGGCGATAGGGATTGGCCGGAGCCGGGGCGCCGCGCAGGCGATGGTCGATCATCGCCAGAGTGCCCTGACGGCGCGCGGTGCGGGCATGGGCGCTATGCATCGGCCAGCAGCCAGTGCAGCAGTTCCCAGGCAAGCCGGGCGTAGATCGGCAGGCCGGTGATCGCCATGGCGAGGATCAGCAAGCGATCCCACGGATCAAGCCGCGAAAGCCAGTTCATGCCATGGCCCCGAACAAGGCGGGCAGCAGCACGGTGACGGCGGCGAGGATGAACAGCAGCTGCCAGCCAAGCGCGCGGCGCGCGGCGGTGGCAGCCATGCCAAGCCTGGCGCGGCGAACCGCGCGGCGGGCCAGCGCTTCCTCGTCAAAAGCGTACTGGAGCGCGGGGCCGGTCATTTCAGTTCCAGAATGGCTTGCTGAACGCGCAGGCCCATGGCGTTAAGCTGAAAGGCGGGAATGCCGTCCACGGTCTTTGAAGCCGTCACCAAAGCGGGGCGCGTGCCATTTTTTGATGCCCGGGTAAGACGGCGGGCCACAACCTCAACGCAGCCAAGGATTTCAGGCTGATCGCTCATTCCTTCGATCAGGCGGCATTGGCCAAGCGAGAGCCGAATGGCGATTGATTTCGGCCCCATCACCGGCCACCAGCCTGAAGCAGCTGCGCGGCGCGGCGGGCCATGGCTTCGCGGGTGCCGAGCGGCAGGGGCGGGAGGGCAGCGGGGGCGCCGGGGGAGGGTCCGCCGTGGTGCCAGGCATCGACCGCCTGGGCATCCCATTGGCTGTCCGCGACGATCGCGCTGGCATCGTGGCAGCGGCGGCCGCCACGCAGGCGCTGGGTGCAGGGCAGCGGCAAGGCATCGTGGCGGGCCAGCTGGCGCAGGCGCTGCACCACGGTGCGGGCGGTTACATCATGCCAGCCCATGAGCAGGGCCATGGCGGCCAGATCATAGCGGCGCAGCACCGGCACGGGCCGGACCACGCGGGAGAGCGGCAGGGTAACGATATCGGCAGACATTGTTTCCTCCATCGGTGAAAACCGGATGGAGCGGATTTATCCAATCTGACGAAATAAAGTCAAGCAGCTTTTTCGCCAAACAGACAAAAGTATTCCTGTCTGTCGCAATCGGCATCCGCCGATCGCGCGCAACGCCAGCCCACTCCCCCGGATGGGGCAGCCGCTACAAGCCGGAACGGGGATCAGGCGGAGCGCTTGACCAGTGAGGGATCGAGGTCTGGCCCGCTGAACGGGCGCTGGCTTTCCGCGACCGAATAGATCGCGGCGCGGCCGGCATCGGGGGCGTGGCGGATGGTATCGACCAGATCGCGTTCCTGCGGATCGAGCCCGCCATCTTCTGCCAACAGCAGATCGGCAGGGGAACAGCCGAGCGCAGCGGCCACGCGCTGCATCCAGTGCAGGGTCAGTTCGCGTTCGCCGGTTTCAAGCCGGGCCAGCTGGCCGGCTGTGGTGTTCATCCGTTCGGCCAGGGGGATCAGCTTTAGCCCGTGAGCCAGGCGCAGTTCGCGGATGCGGTTGGATGGCACAAAATCGCGTTTTTTCGGCATGATGGGGAATTTTACGACGACCGCGCCGGGGTGCCTAGATATCAACATGGCGAAATTTTCCTTTCGGATGGCTTGCGCTTTTTTGTCAGATCGGCGAAATGAGCGCAAGCGGGTGGTTGTGAGCAGCTGCCCCGGAACGGGACAACCGGGACGCAAGGAAGTGACTATGCCAGCAATTGTCGAGCCTACGACCCGCGCGGGGCAGCTGCTGCGGGCCTGGCGCAAGCAGCGCCGCCTGACCGGCGAACAGGCCGCGCTGACCCTGAAGATCAGCCCGGCCACGCTGTGGCGGATCGAAACCGGCGCCCGCAAGCCGCGCCACGACGTGGCGCACCAGGTGGTGCAGGCCGGAATCTGCACCCATGAGGACTTTCACCGGGCACCAGTGGCGGCGGCGGCGTGATCCCATGGCCGGGGGCGGACGGACATTTGAGGGGCCTTCATCGCGCGAGATTGCGGGGATGCTGCGTGAGCGGACCGAGGAGCTGGCCTTTGCGCTGTTTCCGGCAGCGGTGAAGGCGGGCGGGATGATCTGCATCGGATCGGTCCATGGCGAGAGCGGCGACAGCCTGAAGATCTATTTGCAGGGGAGCAAGCGCGGCGGATGGGCCGACTATGCCGCCAGCGAGAGCGACCCGGCCGGCAAGGGCGACATGCTGGCGCTGATCGCGCTGACCGTGGCGCCGCCGCAGCCGGACAAGCATCCGCTGGCCAATGCGGTGCGGTGGGCCAAGGGCTGGCTGGGGATCGAGAGCATGGACCCGGACAAGCTGGAGCGGTTCCGCGAATCATCGCAGCGCGCCCAGCGCAAGGCCGAGCTGGCGCGGGCCGACGAAGTGAAGCGCAGCGCGCTGAAAGCCCGCAACATGTGGCTGGCCGGGGCGGCAATCACCGGGACCCCGGCGATCCGATACCTGGAAGGGCGCGGCATCGACTTTGCGGCGATCGGGCGGGTACCGGGGGCGCTGAAGTTTCGCCATGATGTGTGGCATGGCGAATATGGGCGCAAGATTCCGGCGCTGCTGACGGCGGGAATTGCGCTGAACGGGCAGCACGCGGTGACCCATGCGACCTATCTGGACCGCAAGAGCGACGGCAGCTGGGGCAAGCTGCCCGATATCTGGCTGCCTGACGGGCACGGCGAATTGCGGCCGGTGAAGTGCGCCAAGAAGATTTTCGGCCAGGGCACCGGATCGCACTTTCCAATTTTGAAAGGTCCGAGCGGCAAGAGCCTGAAGGACATGCCGGCCGGGGAAGCGCTGAACATAGCCGAAGGGCTGGAGGATGCAGTGACCTTTGCCATGCTGCATCCGCAGGAGCGGATCGTGATGGCGGGAACGCTGGGGCGGATCGGATCGATGGACCTGCCGCCGCAGTGCGGCGACGTGGTGATCCTGGCCCAGCGCGATGCACCGGGCAGCAAGGCGGAAGCAAGTTTCGAGAAACAAGTGGCCGCGCTGCAAGCGCAGGCCCGCGCGCAGGGATCGCGGCGGCGGGTGCTGCTGCACTGGCCGGGCGAGGACTTCAAGGATCTGAACGACGAATTGCGGGGGGTGCGGTTGTGAACATCGTAAGGCCGGGGCGCTATGTGCTGGACGCGGCAGGGGTGCTGCATCCGCTGCGGCGGCGATATCATGTGGACGTGGTGGCGATCGTCAACGTGCGGGCGATCAAGCCCAAAGCGGCCGCGCCGATGGAGGCGATCGAGGCGGGCGGCTGTGCCCCGCCCGTGCTGGCCATGGCCGCGCCGGACCCCGCCCCGCAAGCGGTGGCCAGAGGATGGTGGCCGCAGAAGATCGACCTTAGCGCCGCGCCGAGCAGCATGGAGCAACGGGCTGCAAGCTGGAAGGGCAAGGCATGAGCGCTTCGGCCGATGATATTCTGGCGGCGCTGATTGCGGCGGCCGGGGATTCGATCTTTGCGACCGAACTGGCAATGCAGGGCGGCGACCGGCGGTGCGATTTCTGGACGATCAGCGCGCACCAATCGAAAGCGTTTCAGGCAACGGCCTATGAAATCAAGGTTTCGCGCCAAGATTTCAAGCGTGACCATGCGTTCAAGCAGCGCGAGGCGCGGCTGTTTTCGGACCGGTTTTTCTATGTGGTGCCGGCCGGATTGATTAAGAAAGAAGAAGTTCCCGATTGGGCTGGTTT
>CAZOSI010000007.1:6082-10337 GCA_964582485.1 uncultured Novosphingobium sp. | reverse complement strand
TTTGATCGAATATCAGAACGGCGAATTGAAAACCGTTGTTCATGCGCCATTGCGCGACAAGGACGGCCCGACCTGGCAGTTTGTCGTCTCGCTGATCCGCAACAGCGGCAAGATCAACCGGAACACCGACATGCTGAAGCAGCGCCTTCGATTTGCCGAGGGACAATTGCGAACGGTCAAGGTCAAGCTGCGAGAAGCCAATTTGCAGCCGTGGCAATTCGGAGTTCTGGACTGATGACCGGCCCCAAAGCATCGCCCGAGCAGCTGGAGAAAATGCGCGGGCGCAAGCCGGTGGTGGCGCCGGATTTTGCCGGAGCCAATGACGCGCCGCGCGGCGACGGGATTCCGCCACGGCTGCCGCAGCCGTGCCCGGTGGTGCCGCTGGGCAAGAGCCAGAACACGCTGTTCATGCTGGACCGGACCAATCAGATCATCCAGGCCGGGACCGAGTGCAAAAAGGGCGACCTGATGCTGTGGTTCGGGTTCGACTGGCTGGTGGATAGCTTCCCCCAGACCAAGTACGACGCCAAGACCAAGAGCGAATACCCGGTGCCGGGTGAATTCGACCAGAAGCTGATCCAGGCGGCGCTGGTGGAAGATTGCGTGAGCGCGGGCATCTTCAACCCGGTGGGCAAGGTGTTTGGCCGGGGGGCGCACCGCTTTCCCGGCGACCGGGCGATGCTGGCGCTGCATATGGGGCGGCGGGTGCTGTTGGCCAACTGGACCGATGCCGAGGGCAAGCGGCGCAGCGATTTTGACGTGCGGGCGGCGGGGCGCCTGACCAGCCCCACGGGGCGCGAGGCGTTTTTCCCGGCGCTGGAGGCACTGCCCGCGCCCGACAAGGACGCGGCGACGGTGGGCGAGTGCCACCAGCTGCTGCATTTCCTTTCGCAATGGCAGTTTGTGGAGAAGCGCGCCGGGCCGATGCTGCTTCTGGGGATGATCGTGCAGATGTATGTCTGCGGGGCGCTGGACTGGCGCAGCCACATGTGGCTGACCAGCCCCAGCGGCAGCGGCAAATCGACCCTGCTGGCGCTGATCGAGGCGCTGCACGATGCCTGGTGCCTGAAAACCGAGGACACCAGCGAAGCGGCGATCCGGCAGGTGCTGGGCGATGATACATTGCCGGTGCTGCTGGACGAGGCCGAAGGGCACGACCGGCCCGAGCGGATCCAGGCGATCATGAACCTGATGAAGAAATCGAGCGCGGGGGCCAAGGTCTATCGCGGCGGGGTGGACCACAAGGCCAGCGAATTTACCGCGCAAAGCTGTTTCCTGCTGGCCAGCGTGATGGTGGCGAACATGCGCGGCGAGGACCGCAACCGCACGGTGATCTTGCAGCTGCTGCCGCTGCCGCCGCTGGAGAATGACGAGGACGCCTTTGCCTTTGACATTGACCATTGGCAGAAATTCGGGCGGCGGCTGCGGCGGCGGATCATCGACCAGTGGCCGCGATTTGACCAGACCAAGGCCGACTATCACCGCCAGATCATGCGGATGGGGTTCGACAGCCGGTGGGGCGATACATACGGGACCTTGCTGGCCTGCGCCGACCTGGCGCTGTATGATACCAGCACCAAGGTGAACATGCTGGGCAGCAGTGAGCGGGTGGAAAACGCGCAGAGCGGCCCGGCGCGGGTGGCCGAAATGGTGGCGATCGTGGCGCCGATGATGGGGATGAGCCGGAGCGAAGCCTTGAGCGACGTTGACCGGGCCAAGGATTACCTGATGAGCAAGCACCTGGCCGGGAGCGGCGGCAGGCCGCCCGAGCCGGTGAGCCTGTGGATCGACCGGGCGATGAACTGGATCGAGGATGCCGAAGGGCACCAGACGATCCACGAGGAAGCGCGCAGCAAGCTGAAATCGCACGGGCTGCGCCTGGTCTATTGGCGGGACAAGCCGGACGGCAAGCTGCTGATCGAGGATGCCACCCCGACCCGCTGGGATGAAACCTGGCTGGCGATCGCCTATCCGACCAACGAGGGGCAGAAACAGTTCTGGGCCGACAGCAAGGACTTTGCCGGGGATGGTTACCGCCAGAGCCTGTCCAAGGTGCCCGAGGCGCGGCCGGCCAAGCAGAAAATCCGGTTCAGCAGCAGCGGGGACAGCAACAATGCGCTGCTGGTGCCGCTGAAGGCGTTCAGAGAGAAGGATGGGGGTGAGTGATGGCGGCTGATCTGCAACGCGAATGCCCGGCCTGCGACGGCACAGGCATGAGGCGGGTGGACGATAACTGGAACCGGACCTGCAAGCACTGCTTCGGATCTGGCCTGGCCGCCCCGATCTTTGACCGCGCCGCGCCCCATGCGATCGACCATGGCGCCTATGCCGAAGGCACGCCCCGCCCCGAACGGCTGCTGGCGCTGGAGCAGGCGGACCCGTTCTGGAAAACGTTGGGTGGCAACCCGGCCGACCCGTGGGGCGATCAGGGCGAGACAATGCGGCAGCGGGCCAAGGCGGTTTCGCTGGGCCTGGGGCTTAATATTTACCCGCAGATGATGAAGCCCGCCTAGCCCTCCACCACCGCGCCGAGCAGCGCGGCGAGGCCTTCGGCGCAGAGGGTGGCGCCGGGCGCGGCCTGTTCGAGCAGATCGACCAGGGCGGCCAGCGCCTGTTCGCGGCGCAGCTGGGTGAATTCATCCGCGCCCGGATCGGGCAGCGGATCGGCGAAGCGGATCGTTTCCGCCTCCTCCGCCAGGGCCAGCAGTTTGAGCGAAGCGCCATCATGGTGGCAGCGAAAGGCCCGGCGCCGAATGGCCCGGACCAGCTGGGGCGTTGCAGTTTCCATCCCGGCTTGCTGCCAAGGTGGGAGCGTGTAGGAAAGGGGGAATTGCAACGCCCCGGTGCGATCAGCCTTCGTCAATCACCGCGCCGAGCAGCGCGGCCAGACCTTCGGCCCGAAGCATGGTTTCGGGCGGGGCGCTTTCCAGCAGTTCGAGCAGACCGCCGAGCGCCGAGGCGCGGCGCAGATCGGTGAATTCGCTGTTGTCTGCCAGATCCAGCGGGGCGCCGATGCGGGTCATTTTGGCCATGGCTCAAACCTCCCCGGCGGTGGCGCGGAAGACATAGACCGGATGGCGATGGCCGGGGCGGCGTTCCTTGCGGCAATCGGTCCACCCGCAGAGCCGCAGCGCCCGGCCCAGCGCAAGCCGCAGCGCCGGATCGGCGCGATCGAGGCCCAGCGCCACGGCGCAATCATCATGGGTGACGCTGGCCTGCCCGGCCAGCCAGGGGGCCAGGCGGACGGCCAGATCGGCATCATCGCCCTGCCCCGGCCGCGCGGATACAGCCGGCAGGCCAAGCTGGTGCCAGACCGCGCGGGCGGCAGTGGCCCCGAACAGGCGATGGGCGGTGCGGACGGCGACCAGCGCGGTGGACAGCGACGGCGGGGCGTCGGCCCCGGACCCCGGCTGTGCGCCCGCCCAGCGCCCGGTGCGGCGGATTTCAGGCAGGACCGTGCCGGTGACCCAGCGGCGAAAGGCCTTGGCCTCTGGACGGCGGCTTTTGAGGATCGCGGCGAACAGGCCGGATTCGGAGATGATGGTGACTTCCTGACCGCCACCAAGGGTACGCACAATGTGCGTACCCTTCTCGTCGTCGTCGAGGTTGCGGGTCATATCAGGCGCGTTACGATAGCCCAGCACCGCTGCGATATCGCTGGCGATCCACCATGGCGCATCGTCGAGGTTGATTGCGCGGACGGGGTGAAGATCAAAGTTGAAGGATTGAAGCTCGTTCATTGCTATGGTGCCTTATCAAGGCCACCAGCTTCCAATCGGGTGGCCGGGCGTGGCGGGTTGGAAGACCGCGCAATGAGACGGCAACCCCGAAGGATTCCCACCACGCCCGACCATAGGAAACGCGCTAACCCATAGGGTAGCGCGTCGGGCGCCATTGCATCGGGCTTCCATTCCCGACAGCGCGACTTGCGCTGCGGGAGGGGATATGCCAGCCATGGCGCGATATTGCAAGGGGATCGGTTATGTCGCTGATGTTAGCGCTGGCACTTAGTGGCGCCGCACCTGTTCGCACCGAGGCAGACATGAGCTGGGCCGATCCAGTGGCTGTAGAGCGCGGAAGTGCAGCAATCGTAGCGTGGCGCAACTGCGTGGCGGTTGCCGCGCGCAAGTACGCCAAAAAGCGGATCACAGTGGCGGAAGCAGCCGAGGCAGCTATGTCGGCCTGCGCCGAGCATGAAGAGCCAACCCGCCAGACGACGATCACTGGTGGTATGAGCTGGCAGAGGAGGGGAATC
>CAZOSI010000007.1:0-6072 GCA_964582485.1 uncultured Novosphingobium sp. | reverse complement strand
CGTCAGCTCGAAGCGGACAAGCTGGCTGGATGCTCGCAATATGGCGGAAGAAATCATGGTCTCCCAGCGCACCAAACTGCGGCAATTTGCATTCAGGACCGTGGCCGACATGCGTTAAGCCGGGCTGCGCCGATCAGTTCGGGGCCAAAGAAGGTTTCGGTCTGCGCCAGATCCAGCGCGCCACGTTCAAGCGCGCGATCGAGCAGCTCGTCCAGCGCGGCCTCGGCATCGTCCACCAAGGCGATGGCCGCGATCGAGGTGCGGCCCTGGCCCGGCGCATCGCACCAGGCGTAGTGGCTGCCGTCGCCCAGGCGCTCAACACCCGCGAGCAGGTGACCATCGCTGCCGCAGACCGCGATGAGGACATTCGGATCGAATTTGTTGATCGTGTGCATGATAGTTTCGGCCTCCTTTGCCGGTGCTGGCCGGGCGAGAGTGCCGGGCCTTCTTTTTGTCATATCGGCGAAAACAACAGCTTGTCAAGTGCTAAAATTCGCCCCGGCCAGCGCGCCGCCAGGCGCGCGGTGCGGCCGGGTCATTACTCCCCGGACCCCGCAGGAAAGCGCGAGTTTTGCGCCGCCGCGCCGCGCCTCTCCGCCTCCGTTCCCGTCCCCGCACCCCGAGGCTTTGCAAGCAAGATTTCGGCGCAGATTTGATCGCTGGCGAATGGGTCGGGGGTGTCCTGCGCGTCCTGCCGCTGTCCCGCTGGTTTTGGGTGATTGTCGCGTTTTCTCAATAGGTTGCACGGCGCTGTCCTGTGTCCTGCCGGATTGCCGGGGATTTGCGCCCGCGCATGCTCACTTGCGCAGCGCCTCACGTGCGCGCGTAGCAGGACAGCAGGACATTGCGGAATTACAGGCACTTAGCGTTCTATTCTCTGTCCTGCTTCAGGACATACAGGACAGACTTGCCTTGTTTTCGCCAATGTGGTCAATCCTGCGACCCTATGGCCAGCCTCACCTTGCCAGCGCCGAATAAACTAGGGGTCGTTAATGGCCCTGAACCCGTGTGGCATAGGGGTGGGGGCTGGGGCTGGCAGAAATTCGCGGCGGCTTCGGGTCGCTCGGATCGGTCGCGCAGCTCGATCGAGGCAAGCGAAGGGCGCGCGACCAGGGCGGGCGGGGTGCTGCAGTGCGCCCTGCCCGCCTGCATGGGAAATCAAGCACTTAGCGCGGGGCAAGATCCCGCCGTCGCACCGGCTCCGTCGCACCGGGCCATGGGAATGGCTGATTGCTGCGCCCTTGGGGTGCCTGGTCGGCGAATTGCCAGTTATCAGACGCTGGGCCGATCGGGGCAGCTGGGCACCGCCCTGGCCGCGCCCGCGCTCGACCGGCCGGGGGGGGTGTCCCCCCTTTCGATCGACCTCGCCCCCCCCTATCCGGGTCGCGCAGGCCAGACCCAGCACCGGCAAAAACCGGCCCGAGCCCGGTCCTGCGACCTTGGCTGCACCGAAGGCACGACCCGGCAGGGGGCGCGGAACCTTTCGCGCGTGCCGATGGGGTCCGGGGTGTGGGCCGCGCTGACGCGCAAGGCGCTAGGCCGCGAAAAGGGCGGAATCGTGCGAACGGGGTGTGGGGATGCAGCAAGTTTGCGGCATGGGCTCCGGCTCGATCGAGGCAAGACGGCGAAGCTAGGCGGGGGGCGCGGCTGATGTCAAGCGGCGCATCCTCGCTGATGGGCGCGATGAACGACGCGGCGGGGGAAAACCCGGCGCCCGCGCCGTTCCGGTTCTTCACTGAGGCCGAGCAGCTGGATCTGCTGCGCGGCAAGGATGGCCGCCTGCCCAAGGACGCGCTGCGCCAGGTGCGCCAGGCGCAGGGGCGTGGCCGCCCGGAAGGGGCGCGCAACAAGCGCAACGAGAAAATTGCCAAGTGGTTCATCGAGAAGTTCGGCGATCCGCTTTCGGCGCTGGGCGAAATCATGAATTCGCCGCTGGACGTGCTGTACGAGCAGATGGTGCTGGCGCAGGGCGGCGAGGCCAAGGGCAAGCGGGTGACCGGGCGCGATGCGATCGACCTGAAAATGACCGCGATCCGCGAGGCCCTGCCCTACATTCACGGCAAGCAGCCGATTGCGATCGATGTGACCGGCAAGGCCGACGCGGTGATCTTTATCCCGGGCCTGAATGCCCCTGCCGGGTTCAGCAACGAGCAGCTGACCCAGGCGGTGGAATCGCTGGGCGTGCAAGCGATCGAGGCCAACGGGATCAGGCTGGCCGATGGCCGGCTGGTGCAGCCGGAAGATGCGGAGTTCGAGGACGTGTCGGAGGGGGGCGAGTGAAGCTGCGCGCTATCCCGGTTGAATTGGATGCAGCTCGCGAGTTTGTGCGGCTCTATCACCGCCACCACACGCCCCCGCGCGGTCACAAGTTTAGTATCGGCGCCGAGCTGGGCGGTGAACTAGTGGGAGTTGTGATTGTCGGGCGGCCTGTAGCGCGCGCCCGTGACGATGGGTTGACGCTAGAGGTGACGCGGCTTTGCACGACTGGAGCGCGCAATGCTTGTTCGTTTCTTTATGGCGCGGCGGCGCGGGCAACTTTTGCGCTCGGTTACCGTCGCATCGGAACGTACATTCTCAAGCGCGAGCCTGGGACTTCTCTTGTGGCTGCTGGCTGGACGTTAGTTGCCGAAGTTCGCGGTCGCTCTTGGAACACTCCAAGCCGCCCACGTGTGGACCGGCACCCTACCGGGGACAAGCTACTGTTCGAGTTGGCCGCATGACCGCGCTGGCGCTTCTCGACGATATGGAGCGGCTGGGTGAGGCGCAGGCGCTGACGATGGTGGAGGTCGGGCCGGTCGCCAAGCGGTTCGTTCACGATCGGGCGTTCATCCGCAACATCATGGGGCCGTTTGGATCGGCCAAGACGACGACCTGTTTTCAGGCGATCATCATGGCGACGATGTGGCAGAAGCCGGACCGGAACGGGGTGCGGTGGAGCCGGGGGGTGATTACCCGCGCAACCTATGGCCAGCTATCCGATACGGTGCTGAAGGACTGGCACACGTGGTTTCCGCCGACGCGCGACAACTGGAGCGGCGACCGGATGGAATCGCGGATCCGGCTGGAAATCCCCGGCTTTGGCGATCTGATGATTGAGGCGCTGTTCCGCGCCTGCGAGGACCGGAACAAGGCCGAGCAGATTTTCAAGGGGCAGCAGCTGACATGGCTGTACCCCAACGAAATCGATACGCAGGACCCCGGCGTGGTGGAATTCGGGCTGCCGCGCCTGGGGCGCTATCCCCCGGCCGCGAAGGGTGGGTGCGCCTGGTACGGCATGATATCGGACATGAACGCGCCGGATATCGACAATTACACCTATGACCTGCTGGTAAACCAGGACATGAAAATGCCGCCCGAAGTGGTGGAGCAGATGCGCGAGCTGCTGGGCAACGATTTCCGCATTGCGTTCCACCGGCAGCCGGGCGGGATGGAGCCTGATGCCGAAAACCTGATGAACCTGCCGCACGGCTATTACGAGCGGCTGATGATCGGCAAGGATCAGAACTGGATCAACCGGTTCGTCCACAACCAGTTTGGCGCGGTGCGCAACGGGCAGCCGGTCTATTCCCAATACAGCGACGAATTCTTTTGTGCGAAGCAGCCGCTGGCGCCGATCAGCGGGCTGCCGGTGTGCATGGGGGTGGACGGCGGTGCGACCCCGGCGATCGTGTTTGGCCAGATCGACGATTTCGGGACCATGCGGGTGCTGGACGAGCTGGTGGTGTTTGCAGGCAGCGACAATCAGGCGCTGGAGAAATTTGACGAAGATGCCTTTGGCGAACTGGCCGCCGAATTCTGGCTGGCCAACTATGGCCGGAGCGCCTTTGGCGGCATGTGGTACGACCCGGCCGCCAACTATGGCGACGATTACAAGAAAAGCTGGGTGACCGGGTTCTGGAAGGCGTTTCGCGCCCGGATCGAAAAGGACCTGGGCAAGGGATCAACACACCGCTGGCGCTGCAAGGAAGCGCCCGGCACGCAGGGCAACCGGATTCCGCCGCGGCTGAAGGCGGTGCGCGACAAGCTGAAGGTGGAGCATGGCCGCGCGCTGATGCAAATGAGCCCGACATGCCGGCACCTGCGGCGCGGGTTTAACAACGGTTACGTGATTATCCGCGTGCAATTGAGCAACGGCATGGGGCGGTGGAAAGAGCTGCCGCTGAAGAACGATTACAGCCACGTGCACGACGCGCTGCAATACCTGGCGCTGGGCCTGACCAAGCGCGGGGCGATGGCCGATGACGACGGCCGCAGCGAAGCGCGCCAGACGCGCGCGCCGAAGAAAAACCGCGTCAATGTTGGAAACAGTCCGTTGCTGCATGGCGCAGCGGTGGGCCGATGATGGAGGGTTAGATGGCTTTGGCAGGGGCATTGCCGTTGTTGGTTGGCGGGCTGGTAGGCAGTCTGGCTTCAAAGGCGCTGGCGCCGAAGGCGGCGGCGGCGCCTGCGGTGAACGTGCCGCGCGTGGCGCAGGTGCGGACCAATACGGCGGCATCGGATGCGCTGCTTTCGCGCCGGGGCAGCCGGGCCAATCAGCGCACCGGGCCGCGCGGCGCGGAGGCCGCGACCGGCACGAAATCCAAATTGGGGCAGTAGGCGACCCTTCGACAGGCTCAGGATGAGCGGATTTTTTTGGAGATTTAAGATGAGCGACGAACAGAGCGTTGAATTCGATGTGGATGCGATCGTGGGCGGCAACGCCGAATCGATCATTGCCAAGTTGAGCGACCTTTCCGACGTGCAGCTGGTCGATCTGCGCAGAGCCGAGGCGGCGCAGGTGAAGCCGCGCAAGACGGTGATCGAAGCGATTGAGGCCGAGGAGCTGGGGCGGCTTGAGGCGGCGGAAGCGACTGGCCTGGCGCAGGCCGACCCGGCGCTGCTGGCGGCGGAAGCGGATGCGGCGGGCGCGCAGGCGGCCAAGATTGACCAGCTGGAAAGCCAGTTGATTACGGCGGATGAGGAAATTGAGGCGCAGGCCCAACGCCTGGCGGTGCTGGAGGCAATCTGCGGTTCGATCAGCGCGACCCTGCGGGAGCGCGGGCTGGTTGAACCTGGTGATGCCTATGTGCTGACCGACAAGATCTTTGCGATCATCGACACGCAGGCCGCGACGATCGTGGAGCGGGACGCGACGATTGCGAACCTGCGGGACTTGATCGCCAAGGGCCAAACCGAAGAATTGGCGAAACTGCCCAAGCCGCAGAAGCTGGCCGAGCTGTGCGATCTGCCGGACCTTTCGGCGGTGGGCGAAGTGCGGGTGCTGTGCGTGGGCGAGGACGGCAAGAGCCTGCCGGGCATATCGCCGCTGCTGTTTGCGCCGTACCAGTTCAGCCAGGAGGGCGACGGCTTTGTGCTGGACGCGCCGATCGCGTTCCCGCGTGAGACGCCCGGGACCGAAGTGGCCGGCCTGTTCATGCTAATTGACGGCAAGAAGGGCCTGAAGGCCAGCCTGGTGCAGCCGATCAGCATTGGCGGCGGGGTGGCGATGGAGCTGCCCAAGGGGCACGTGAAGTTCATGCCGCCGCAGCCGGTTGCGGCCGCAGCGGGCTGAACGAATAGCGGCAAGGAAGGACCAGGGCGATGATCGACCCCGACAGGATTAGAGCGAACCAGGCGCGCATGGAAAAGGCGCGGTCTGCCTGGGACGGCAAGTGGCGGGATATCGCCGCCCTGGTCTATCCGGCGCTGGCGGACAGCTTTAGCGGCGCAATGAAGCGCAGCCAGTTCATGCAGCAGCAGCCGCCCGCGACGGCGGCTGACGATCCCTATTCCGCGCTGGCGCTGCGCGACGGGGTGGCCATAACCGAGAACTATGTGATGCCGCGCGGGCAGCGCTGGCAGGCGTTCGAGCTGGGCGATGCCGACCTGATGAAAAAGGTGGCGGTGCAGCAGTGGTGCGACGATGTTGCGCTGGGGCTGTTCAAGCTGCGCAACGATCCGCAGAGCGGGTTTGTGAAGTCATCGCACAAGAGCGTGCTATCGCTGCTTTCGTTCGGGCCGCAGAGCATGTGGGTAGATCGACGGCGCGACCCGTGGGGGCGCCCGGCCGGGCTATCCTATCAGTCCGAATTC